>JAIRMD010000072.1 GCA_031258915.1 Prevotellaceae bacterium | reverse complement strand
CGGCGCTTCTTCTTCCTTGTCCTCTTGAAGCTCCACCTCCACCACCTGCAGCCTTGCTACCTGCGCTTTTGCTGCCTGCTTTGCTTCGCGCTTTTCCTCTTGCGGCGCTACTGCCTGCTTTGCTTCGCGCTTCTCCTCTTGCGGCGCTACTGCCTGCTTAGCTCCTTCTTGCGGCTCTTCTTGCGGCTGTATCTTTTCCGGATGCTCTTCGGCTTCTCTTTGCTGTGGTTTTGCTTCTGGCTGTTTTGCTTCTGATGGTTTTGCTTTTGGCTGTTTTGGGCTTTCCACCTTCTTTTTTGGCGCTTGCTCTTTTGCTTCGTCTGCAGCTTTACCGGTCGCTTTTTTACCTTTGGAGGCAGCCTCTACATCCATTTTTTCACCCGTTACCTTAGGCTCCGGCAAGGCAGGCTTGTCCGGCGTAAGCACAGAGGTATCTTTGACGATAAGCGGCTTCTGTTCGGCTGGCTCTTCCGCTTCTTTGGCTTTCTTCTGCACTGCCACTACCACCTTTTTTGCAGCTTCCTTGTCTTTTACGCTTTGCTCATTCCCAAATTCTTTGGTAAGAAGTGCGTAAACATCTTTCGAGATTTTGGCGTTTGGGTTGGCGTCAACGGCAATACCTCTTCCCGCCAAAAAGTCAACAATGGTGTGAAGGCCTAAGTTGAGCTCTCTGGTAACCTTATTTAATCTTACCGTATTTTCTGTTTGCAACATAGAAAAATTTTAAATGCTAAAACTGTACCGTTGTACCCGGCACCAAAACTATATAAAAGCAAAATACCCGTTGACTGCTACTCCTCAGAATTACTCCTCAAACTCTTCCGAGAGGATGCGCACCACGTCCTCCACTGTTTCCTCCTCAAGGTCGGTGCGCTTCACCAAATCTTCTTTCGAAATGCGCAGCACGCTTTTGGCCGTATCGCAGCCAATGGCCTTGAGCGCACTAATAATCCATGCGTCAATTTCGTCGGAGAACTCGTCGAGGCTCACATCCTCTTCCTGGTCAACATCCTCGCGGAACACATCTATTTCGTAGCCTACCAGCTGGCTGGCCAGCCTGATGTTGAGGCCTCCTTTACCGATGGCCATTGATATTTCGTTGGGCTGCAAGTACACCTCTATGCGCTTGTTGGCCTCGTCGATTTTTGTGCTGGTGATTTTTGCGGGGCTTAGCGCCCGCTGCACCAGCAGCTGGATGTTGCCGGTGTAGTTTATCACGTCAATATTTTCGTTCTTCAGCTCGCGCACGATGCCGTGTATGCGAGCGCCTTTCATGCCCACGCACGCGCCTACGGGGTCAATGCGCTCATCGTAGGATTCTACCGCAACTTTGGCTCGCTCGCCCGGCACGCGGACAATCTTTTTGATGGTGATAATGCCGTCAAAAATTTCGGGGACTTCTATCTCAAACAGGCGCTCCAAAAATTCGGGGGCGTTGCGCGAAAGCGTAATGACGGGAGTATTGTTGCGCAGCTCCACCTTGTAGACCACGGCGCGCACGGTATCGCCCTTGCGCAGGAAGTCCAACGGAATTTGCTCGCTTTTGGGGAGTATCAGCTCGTTGCCCTCATCGTCCAGCACGAGCGCTTCCTTTTTCCAAATTTGGTAAACCTCGCCCACCACCAGCTCACCGATGCGCTCGGTGTACTTGTTGTAGAGCTGCAACTTTTCCATGTCGGCAATGCGGCCTGCAAGGTTTTGGCGTAGCGCGAGCACGGCGCGGCGGCCAAACTTTTGCAGTTTTACCTCGTCTGTCACCTCATCGCCTACTTCATACGTTGCATCTATTTTTTGAGCTTCCGAAAGCGTTATTTCGTGAATGCCGTCATGCAGCGCATCGTCGGCAACGATTGTGCGGTTGCGCCAAATCTCAAAGTCGCCCTTATCTATGTTGATGATGATGTCAAAGTTGTCGTCGCTGCCGTACAGCTTGAGCAGCGTGCCGCGAAATACATCCTCCAACACCCCTACCATCGTGGGGCGATCAATGTTTTTAAGCTCCTTAAATTCGGTAAATGTTTCCGTTAAGTTGATGTTTTCCATTTTTTAGATTTCATTCAGATTTCAGACTTCCTTGTTATGCTTCATATACTCCTAATGCTCCTACAGCTCCTATACTCCTACAGCTTCAGCCTCACCCACTTCACCTCACCATACTCCAGCTCCTGTGCATACTTAACGGGTTGCTTACGTTTTTTGCCCTCCACAGCTTCCATTTTGGTGTACTCCACAGCTATCTTTTCGGCCGTTGCTTCGGTAAGCGTAGCTATAAATTTCACTCCGCTTTTCAGCAAAACCTCCACCTCCCTGCCCAGCGCCTTTTGGTACTGCGGCAGCACCTTCAGCGGCTCGCCAAGCCCCGGAGAGCTTACCGTAAGCTCGTAATCCTCCTTTTCGCGGTCAAACGCGGCCTCAATTGCGCGGCTAATCTCGGCGCACTCCTCAACGTTCAAGCCTTCGGGCTTATCCGCCACCACCTCTATTTCGTTGAATGGGCTGACCGTTACATCCACCAAAAACAGGCTGCTGCCGGCAATGAGCTTTTCTACTACTTGTGCTATGCTACTTGCGCTTATCATGTTTTTTTATAAAGCAAACGAGGGGACTTTCGTCCCCTCATCATTCCCTACTTTTTCAACTTTGCAAGCGCAAAGATACTAATAATTTATCCGCCACACAACTATATTAGCATAAAATTGCAATATTTCACAGCTGTTTATTTAGCCAAATCAGAAAAATTTTGCAGGAGCAGCCGTCGTTCTTACCCATACACTTCCTTTTTGTACGCCTTTAGCGTGTTTTTCATGAGCGATACGATGGTCATGGGGCCTACTCCGCCGGGCACGGGCGTGATGTAGCTGCACTTGGGCGCCACCTCGTCGAACTTTACGTCACCCTTGAGGCGGAAGCCGCTCTTGGCATCGGCTGCGGGGACGCGCGTAGTGCCCACGTCAATCACCACCGCGCCGCTGGCCACCATATCTGCCGTGAGAAATTCGGGTTGCCCCAGCGCCGCAACGATGATGTCCGCCGAGCGGCAAATCTCCTTGATGCTGCGCGTGCGGCTGTGGCAAATGGTTACGGTGCAGTCGCCGGGCGTACCTTTTTGCGACAGCAGGTTCATCAGGGGGCGACCCACGATGTTGCTGCGGCCAAGCACTGCGCAGCGCTTGCCCGATGTGGCTATGCTGTAGCGCCGCAGCAGCTCCTTTATCCCCGCCGGCGTAGCCGACACGTACGCCGGCAGCCCAATGGTCATGCGCCCTACGTTGACGGGGTGAAACCCGTCAACGTCCTTTTTCGGGTCAATGGCTTCTATCACCCGCTGCTCGCTGATGTGCTGCGGGAGCGGCAGCTGCACAATGAAGCCGTCAACTTCGCTGTCGGCGTTGAGCCGGGCAATAGCGGCAAGCAGCTCCGCCTCGGTAGCGCTCTCCGCAAAGCGCAGCACCTGCGACTTAAAGCCGCACTCGCCGCACGCCTTTTCCTTGCCCGCAACGTACGCTTGGCTTGCCCCGTCCTCGCCTACGATGATGGCTACCAGCTGCGGCCGCCGCCTACCCGTAGCGGTAAGCTGCTCCACCTCGCCGCAAATTTCAACTTTAATGTCAGCTGCGATTTTTTTTCCGTCAATTATTTGCATTTGCCTATGTTTGTTAGATAGCGCTTGGCCGAAAAGTAAGAGTAGCAAGCGCAGCTGCTGGTTGTAGCATCTCCGCTTTCAGCTCTCGCCTACATCTTCGCTCCTTTCATCATACTCATCAGATTTTTTGCTCCGCCGCTACCCGCCGACTTCATCATTTTGCGGGTGTCGTCAAACTGCTTTATCAGGCGGTTTACTTCCTCGATGCTGCGGCCGCTGCCCGCGGCTATACGCTTGCGGCGGCTGCCGTTTATCACTTCGGGGCTTTCGCGCTCCTGCGGCGTCATGGACGAAATAATAACTTCAATTTTCTTAAACGCATCGTCGTCAATATCTATATTTTTCAGCGCCTTGCCAACGCCCGGAATCATGCCGAGCAAATCTTTCACGCTGCCCATTTTTTTGATTTGCTGAATTTGGGTGACAAAATCGTTGAAGTTAAACTGGTTTTTGGCTATGCGCTTTTGGATGCGCCGCGCCTCAGCTTCGTCGTACTGCTCCTGCGCACGCTCCACCAGCGAAACAACGTCGCCCATGCCGAGTATCCTGTCCGCCATGCGGTCGGGGTAGAACACCTGCAGCGCGTCCATTTTTTCGCCTATGCTCATGAGCTTAATGGGCTTGCTGACTACAGCGCGAATGGAGAGCGCCGCGCCGCCGCGCGTGTCGCCGTCGAGCTTGGTCAAAACCACGCCGTCGAAGTTGAGGCGCTCGTTGAACGCCTTGGCGGTGTTCACCGCATCCTGGCCGGTCATGGCGTCCACCACAAACAGCGTCTCGGATGGCGACACGGCTTTTTTTATCGCCGCTATTTCGCGCATCATCTCCTCGTCGATGGCCAGCCGCCCCGCCGTGTCGATGATGACCACGTTGTGCCCGTTTCTTTTGGCGTAGTCAACGGCGTTTTTGGCTATCTGCACCGCGTTTTTGTTGCCGTCTTCAGCGTATACGGGCACTTCCACCTGCTGCCCCAGCACCTTGAGCTGGTCAATGGCGGCGGGGCGGTACACGTCGCAGGCAGCGAGCAGGGGCGAGCGACCTTTTTTGCGGATAAGCGCGGCAAATTTTCCCGAAAAAGTTGTCTTGCCGGAGCCTTGCAGCCCGGCAATTAGCGCCACCGCAGGGCTGCCCTTCAGGGTTACCTCCTCAGCTTCCTTTCCCATGAGCGCCACCAGCTCGTCGTGCACGATTTTGGTGAGCAGCTGCCCCGGTTTGATGGCCGTCAGCACGCTTTGGCCAAGCGCTTTTTGCTTGACCTCGTCGGTAAACGTTTTGGCCACTTTGTAGCTCACGTCAGCATCGAGCAAGGCTTTACGGATTTCCTTGAGCGTTTCGGCAACGTTGATTTCGGTAATGCGTCCTTCGCCCTTTAGCGTCTTAAAGGCGCGCTCCAGCTTGTCTTGTAAATTCTCAAACATGAAAAAAGTAGAAAAAATATAGCATGAAAAAGGTTAAAAATTTTTTGCCAGCCACTTCGAAAAAAACACATCGTAAACGTAGTAAACGCCGCTTTCTTCGTACACCATTTCTCTGTCTGCCAGCGCCGCCAGCGCTCTGTTGACAGAGCTGCTCTGCTTCAGGCTGTGCTTGGCAATGAAGTCAGAGGCGTTGGGTTGGCTTATTCCGCCTTCGCGGGCAATAGCTTTTAGCAGCAAAAATTGGTACGGGGTGAGCAAATTCCGGTAGCTGTAGTAAATATACTCCCGCTCCTCCAAAATCAGGCGGTGCATCTGCTCCACCAGCGCTTTTGTTACGGTTTTTTCGCAGCGCTCAAACAGCTTGTTGAAAAAATACTGCACGTAAAACGTATGCACTCTGTAGTACTCCAGCGCCTCTTTTGTCAGCTCCGGAGCAATAGACTTGCCGTGCTTTGCAAATTTTTCGCAGATGAACCGGCAGTAAGCTTTGGCTTCTATTTTCTCCAGAAATAAAAAATCTGAGCTTTGGTAGAACGGCCGCCCGTAGTCCGAGAACATGGATGTTAGCAGATGCTTGTTGCTCCCTGAAAAAATAAAGTTCACGTTGCTCATCTGCTGAATATACGACCGCAGCAGCGCCTCCATGTTTTTTTCGGGGTAGCAGGTGATCTGCTGAAATTCGTCAAAAGCTACCGCGTACTTAACATCCTGCGCTGACAGGTAGTGAAATATCTCCGACAGGCTCTTTTCGCTCTCCTGCCGCGTTTTATATTCCACCCCTATTTCCGGCGCTCCCGTAATTGAGTCAAACGACAGCTTTGCGCTGATGCCCGACAGGAGAGTGGCGATTTTTTTCAGGTAGCTCTTCGAGTGCCGCCACTCGTGCTCTACAACTGCCTTACCGAGCAATTTTATGAAGTCGTTCAGGTTGTCGGTGGGCATGATGTCCACGTATAGCGTTTGCCAGTCTTTCTTTTTTTGCAGCTGATAAAAAGCATTTTTTATCAGCCCGGTTTTTCCTATTCTCCGCGCCGAAAGCAGCGTAAGGTTTCGCCCGTTAGTTAAGGCACCGGTAACTCTTTTTGTTTCCTTTTCTCTGTCGCAAAAATAGGCGGGAGAATGGTAGGCAGCCACAAAAAATGGATTTTTTACGATTGCTGACATTTCTAAAATATTGTATATTTGTTAATTACGCAATTTGCGTCACGCAATCTGCGTCACGCAATCTGCGTCACGCAATTTGCGTCACGCAATTTGCGTCACGCAGATTGCGTGACGCAAATTGCGCTACAAAAATACAACTTTTGATTGATAAACAACATCATCACTTTTGTTCTTAACTTTTTTTAAGAAGAAAAATCTTACATTTTTTCTGGCAGCTCTATTCCCAGCAAATCCATTGCTGCCTTCAGCGTTTTGCCCACCTGCTGCAGCAAGGCCAAGCGCTGCTGCTTTACCGCAGCATTTTCCTCCTTCAAAACGGATACATCGTGGTAGTACTGGTTAAATTCCTTAGCCAGCTCAAAGGCATAGTTTGCTATCAGCGCGGGCGAGTAGGCTGCGCCGGCCTGCGCCACTTTCTGCGGAAAATCGGCCATGTTTTTCACCAGCTCCACCTCGCGCTCGCCCAGCTCTGCAGCGCCGATGGTGGCCTCTACCTGCAGCTCCTGCGCCTTGCGCAAAACCGAGCAAATACGGGCAAACGTATACTGTATGAATGGCCCGGTGTTGCCGTTGAAATCAATGGATTCTTTGGGGTCGAAGAGCATGGTTTTTTGGGGGTCAACCTTGAGGATAAAATACTTGAGCGCCCCCAAGCCCACCGTATGAAATAGCCGCTGCTGCTCGTCCTGCGGAATGTCGGCCAGCTTGCCCAGCTCCAGCGAGGTTTCGCGCGCGGTGGCGACCATTGCCGCTATCAGGTCATCGGCGTCAACCACCGTGCCCTCGCGCGACTTCATTTTACCTTCGGGCAGCTCTACCATGCCGTACGAGAGGTGGTAAATGCTGTCGGCCCAAGCGTAGCCCAACTTTTTCAGAATGAGCTTGAGCACCTGAAAGTGGTAGTTTTGCTCGTTGCCCACCACGTAAATCAGCTCGCTAAGGTTGTACTCCTGAAAGCGGCGCTGGGCAGTTCCCAAATCCTGCGTCATATATACCGACGTGCCGTCCGAGCGCAGTAGGAGCTTTTGGTCGAGACCGTCGGGGGTGAGGTCGCACCATACCGAGTTGTCTTCCTTTTTGGAAAAAATGCCTTTCTGCAATCCCTCCTTTACAAGCTCCTTGCCGAGCAAGTATGTTCGCGACTCGTAGTAGGTTTTGTCAAACGAAACGCCCAGCTGCTTATAGGTAGCATCAAAGCCCTCATGCACCCAGCTGTTCATCTCTTCCCACAGGTCAAAAATTTCGTCGTTGCCTTGCTCCCACGCGAGCAGCATTTGCTGCGCTTCCTGTATTATGGGTGCCTGCTTTTTTGCCTCGTCCTCCGGAACGCCCGTGTGCATTAGCGCCGATATCTGCCGCTTGTACTCTTTGTCGAACCTCACGTAGTACTCGCCCACGAGGTGATCGCCCTTTTTGCCCGACGACTGCGGCGTTTCGCCCTTGCCGAATTTTTGCCACGCTAGCATCGACTTGCAGATGTGAATACCCCTGTCGTTCACCAAGTTGACCTTAATAACCTGATGGCCGTTGGCCTCAAGAATTTTTGCCACCGAGTGCCCCAGCAGGTTGTTGCGAATGTGCCCCAGGTGCAGCGGCTTGTTGGTGTTGGGCGACGAGTACTCCACCATCACCGTTTTGCCGGAGGCGGGAAAGCGGCCGAACGATGCGTCGCCGGCTATTTGCAGCAGCTGATCGCGCCAAAAATCGTTGGTCAGCTTGATGTTGAGAAATCCTTTTACCACGTTAAATCCTTCCACCTGCGGCACGTTGGCCACGAGCCATTCGCCCACCTCGGTGCCCGTTTCCTCCGGCGATTTATCGCCGAGCTTAGCGAGCGGAAAAACAACAAGCGTAATATCGCCTTCAAACTCTTTGCGCGTTTTTTGTAGCTGCAAGGGTACGCTTTCTTCCCCGTAAAGGGCCTTCATGCAATCTACAATCTTTTGAGCTACATATAACTCTACGTTCATAAAATCAAATTTACAATTTGCTATAAGCTAATACTAATACGGAAGCTGATGTGTACTCTACTTCCGAGAAAAATTAAGAAGCGGCAAAGTTAGCTATTTTTCGAGGAAAGGCAAAATTTGGATTTAGATGGGTGCACTTCAAATTGTCGCTTTTGCTCATTCCGTAGGAATGAATTGCTCGGTAGAAGCAGATGCCCATTTGCTTTTGCGGCATCCCGTAGGGATGCATCCCTGCGGGTAGGGTGTTCAGAGCTGTCTGTTTTTTCCTGCTGATTTTTGCCTCCAAAAACACGTATAACGTGCTTATATATTGCTATTAACATTCCGTCCATAGCGGGGACGGAATGTTAATTTTCCACCGCCACCTTCGCCACCCACCTTTTGCCGTTTTTGCCTTCGAGCAGGAGGTGGTAGATGCCGGCGGGAACTTGGGGCATGGCGAGTCCCTGCCCCAAGTAGAGGGGCGAGGCATCGCCGTAGAGGATGCGGCTGCCCTGGCTGCTGAACAGGGAGTACTTCACGTAGCGCTC
>JAIRMD010000039.1 GCA_031258915.1 Prevotellaceae bacterium | reverse complement strand
TCGCCGCCGCGCACGGTAATGCTTTTCTTGCTGCTTGCAATAGCGTGCTTTGCCGCGCCGCTGACGGCGAGCTTGCCATACCCCTCAAATTCGAGCGAACCGCTCTTGCTTATCAGCGTAGCGTTCTCTTCGTTAGTCGAATGGTCGGACAGGATGCTGGAGCCTTTTAGCTCAACAATGGTTACGCCTTCGTTCTTGGTAATCTGAATGGGCGGAAGCTTCGATGTAGAGGTAATGACCGCGCTGCTCAGCGTCAGGCGGAGCGTGTTTGGTGCGCTTGCGTTGTTCTGGATTTTGAGCGAGCCGCCCGACGTTGCTCCGGAAACGTAAAGTTCGACATCTCCGGACGAAGACGAGGTAACGATAACGGTAACGGTAACGTCGGCGCCGCTTTTGGTTGCGGTAACGCTGCCGTCGAAAGGAAGATTGCTGACGATGGCTTCATTGCCGGAGTAAGTGATGCTGATAGCGTTTGCACTTACGGTAATGGTTTTCAGCGCGACACTTTGAGCTGTGAGGTCGGCGCTGCTAACGGTTACGCTTTCAAGTATTCCGGTTTCGTACCCGTCGAGGGCAATTACGATGTAGTACTCGCCTGCGGGAATATCGCTAATTGAGTATTCGCCCGAAGCGTCGGTCGTTGTCGCCTGTCCAACAGGCGTATTATCGCTTGCCCTGCGCACCTGTACGGACGCGCCGGAGGCTGCGCTGCCGTCGGGCGTGGTAACAGCGCCGCCAATGGCGTACGTTGGCGCGGTGATTTTTTGAAGCACCATGTCGTTGCCCGTTACGTCTGCATCGACAATTTTTACGGCATCAATCGAGCCTGTTTCGTAGCCGTTGAGCGTTGCTACGATTTTGTAGCTTCCCGCCGCAACGCTTGTAACGATATATTCGCCGGCGGCATTGGTTGGCGATTGCCCTGCGTCGCTGTCGTCGGAAGTCCTTACGAGCATAACGGAAGCGCCCGCCGCCGCGCCGCCGTCCGATTTGGTAATTGCGCCGCTGACAGCATACGTGCGCGGCGCTTCTTCCGTCAATCCCGAATTGCCTGACCCGCACGTCGAAAACATCAAAGAACATGCCGCTATGCTAACGTAGCACAGCATTCTTCTTACAAAAAACAAATTTTCTCTTTCCATGAGCGTGATGATTAATTTTGCAAGTTATTTAATTTATTGAATATGACAATTTTACAACAGTTATTGTTTTTATAAATCAGTAAAAATCAGCGTTTCTGTGTTTTTTTCATTGATGGTAGCGGCTGGGCGACAATTTTTAATTTAATAAGGTAATAAGGTTGTTTTTTATACCATATCAACCTGCTACTGAGGTTGTTCTGTTGTTAAAATTAGGTGTAAATGAGGTTTTTTGCACCTCCAATTTATGACACTATTCACTATTCACTATTCATTGCCTCAGAACTTAAACGTCAGCGATATGTTAGGCGTTATGGTTAGGTAGGTGATGTTGCTCTCCAAGATGGCGTTGTCTATCACCTCAAACTGCTTTGCGCTGACGTTTTTCCGGTTCAGCGCGTTGAACAGCGACAGGCCGATGGCGTGTGGTTTTCCTCTCGTTCCGAAGAGGTCGAAGCGGTAGGTGGCGGCAAAGTCCAGCCGGATGTAGTCCGGCAGTCGGAAGGTGTTCTTGTCGCTCACGGCGTAGAAGCTCATTTTGCTGCCGTCGGCGTTGGCTATCTGGTAGGCGCCCAGCGGGGCGGTGTAGGGTCGCCCGGTGGCGTAGATGACGGTGGAGGAGAAGTCGAAGTCGCCCAGCTTGTATATGCCCACCGCCTTTAGCTCGTGCGTTACGTCGTGGTAGGCGTAGAGGTACTTTTCGGACTGCCCGGGGAATCGGTTTTTGACCTGCGCCAGCGTGTAGCTGATCCATCCGCTAAAGTCGCCCGCCTTTTTCTGCGCCAGCAGCTCCAGCCCTATGGCGTAGCCGTTGCCCGTGTAGAACTGCTCCTTTACCTCGCCGGATGCGGCTCCCGCGCCTGCGCCAGGCATCATCCCAAACCCGCCGGTGGGTCTTCGCGCGTTGTACTCAAAGCGCAGCGTATATTCCGAAATGTTTTCGTTGAGCTTGTAGTAGCCTTCCACGCTAAAGAGGTAGTCCGGCAGGTCGTAGTTGAGCCCGAGGTTGAAGTGCGTGGCGCTGCTCACGGGAATTTCCGCCCCGTCGGAGAGTATCCAGAAGTCGGTGTTACCCGACATAACGTCCTCGCGCGCCACGCGGTTGGCAAACTGGTAGTAAATTCCCGTTGCGGCGTTGAGCGTAACGCTTTCGCCCATCCGGTAGCTCGACGAGAGGCGCGGCTCTACGTACACCTTGCTTGCGGGCTGAAAGTAGGTAAACCTTACGCCGGGCACAACTACCAGCCTGCTCTTCGCCAGCCTCAGCTTGTCCTGCACGTATAGCCCTGCCACGATGGCGCTGCCGGTTTTGCTGAGCAGCGTTGTGTCGGCCTGCGCGTAGCTGTACCCAATGTCGTAGAACGTTCCGTACATGCCCGCCTCCAGCGCCTGAATGTCGCTGAGCGAGTAGCGCCAGTCATACTTGAGGCTGTAGTCCATCAGGTTGTTATCCTCAAGGCTTCCCGACTTGCGGGTGGAGGTAGTATCGTTTCGCACCATGGTGGTGGTGCGGGTTTGGTCGCGGGTGCTGTAGAAGTTGGAGAAGCTCATCAGGGCGTTGGATGTTAGCTTTTCGCTCCACTTCCGCGCCCAGCGGAAGCTTGCGCCCGTGTTGCCGTAGCGCTCATAGTCGGCGTTGTCCATCGATACGGAGGGCATGCCGCCCATCATGCCCCCGCCGCCACCCGGAAAGCTGAACTGCGGCGTGTTGTCTACGTAGTCGGTGCCGTTGAAGATGCTGAGCGAAAGAATATCCTTTTTTGAGGGGTAGTAGGTGAGCTTTCCGCTGAGGTCGTAGAAGTACGACTCGGGGGCTTCTACCTCTGCCCCCATGCTCCCTCTACCCCCCACGCGCCCGCCTGCGGGGGTTGAGGGCTGCGACGTTGCCTCTTCGGAGCCGGAGGTTTCGCCGCCTATCTTGCCGTAGAGGTAGCCCTGATACGACCGGCGAAAGGCAAACAGCGAGGTGAGCTTGTCCCGCACGGGGATTTCGGCGTAGGCGTTTACGCTAAGCAGGTTGGCCTCGCCGCCAACGGTTACCTTCTTCGCGTTGCCGTCTTTGGCGGTGATTTCGGTAACGCTCGACAAGCGTCCGCCGTACTTTGCCTCAAAGCCGCCCTTGTAGAGCTGCACATCCTTCACGGCGTTTGAGTTGAAGGCGCTGTAAAAGCCGTGCAGGTGGTCAACGTAGTAGATGGTAAACCCGTCGTAGATAATCAGGTTTTGGTCGGGCGTTCCGCCGCGCACGTACATACCCGAGCTGCTTTCGTTGGCGGCGCTCACGCCCGGCATCAGCTGAAAGCCGCGCATGATGTCCTTTTCGCCCACGTTGGGCAGCGCCTTTAGCGCAATGGGCGACATCTTCATCTTGTGCTCTCCGGTGGACTGTTGTAGCACCTTGTCGTCCTTTCGCCCCGTGATGAACACTTCGGCAATGGTGAGCGGCTGCGGCTCCAGCGATACGCTGAGCGGAGAGTTGTCCGGCGAGGGGTCGAGCGGTATGTACAGCGTTTGGTAGCCGAGGTACTGCACCACCACCGTAGCGGTGTCGGTGGGCACCTGCTCCAGAATGAAGTACCCGTTGGCGTCCGACGAGGCGCCCACCGTTGCGCCCACCACGCCAACGGTGGCGTAGGGGATTCTTTCGCCCGTGTTCACGTCTACAATTTCGCCGGTGAGCGTAAACCCCCGCTTCACGGGCGCTGCCGCCGCGCGGCGGCTTGCCGCAGCCCGCTCCTGCGGCTGCGCTGCGGCAACCTGCCGCCCCCGCAGCTCCTCCAGATGCTCACGGCTGCGGGCAATGTAGATGTAGCCATCGTCGCCTATCAGGGTTTCCATGCCCCACGCGCTGCGGAACATTCGCAGCATCCCGTTGATGGTTTTCTCCTCCTCCGGATTCACGGAGGTGGTGTAGCGCGACAGGTGATCCTTGTCGTACACAAAGCGGATGTTCTTGTCCTTGCCCATCGTTGCGATAATTTCGTCGAGCCTGCCGCGGTAGTCCTTACCTATCCTGAGCGAGCCCACCGCCTGCGCGTGCAGCGCCGTCGGCAGCAAAAGGAGAAAAACAGCCGTCGGTAGCGCCTTGCACCAACCCGTTAGCGTAACCATAGCCTTTACCATATTCATCTTTTTTGTTGATGTTGACCGCAAAGGTACGCCAACAGCGCAAACCCACCTGCCAACGGCGGACAAAGAGGCGCAACAGCTCTGCCAAAAGCCTTATTTTATCGACGAAATTTGGGTAGCGTCCGAACTTTGATTTGCGTGATTTGCGTGATTTGTGTGATTTTTTTGATTTTTGTGATGGGCATACGCCACGTTCCCGTTACTCCGAGCTGCGTTGCGCTGTTATTCCTCGCTCCGCATAGCCGTCTACCCCCAACCCGGCCGCCTCCGGCAGCTTCATCAAGCTCAAGCAGAGCGCAACAATTTTGAGGTTACGCAAAAAAAATTGAGGTGCCATTAAATTCAGTACGTAGCGCTTCGACTTACCATTTTTGTCTGTAAATCAACCGTTTATTTTATCGGTGATGGGCGAATACTGGTGTTGAAAAAATTTTTTCGGAAAAAAGTGGGTAAAAATGTTGCAAAGTGGGAAAATATGTGTAACTTTGTGCATCGAAAAATTATATTCCCATGTTCATAGGTAGCCATACATGCAAGCTTGACGATAAGGGTAGGGTTCCGTTTCCCGCCGCTTTTCGCGCCGCCGCCGCTTCCGGCGACGGTCAGGTGCGGCTTGCCGTGCAGCGCGAACCGGGTATGAAGTACCTTACCATAATGACTAAGGAAGTGTGCGAGCAAGAGGTGGAGTTCTTTGAGAAATCGCTCGACCCGTACGACGACGAGCAACGGCAGCTGATAGATGATTTGTTCCAAAACATGGACTCGCTCGATGTTGACGCAGCGGGGCGCATACTGCTCCCGAAGCGCTTCATAGAGAAGGCGGGTATCCTAAAGGAGGTTGCCTTTGTTGGCACAGGCAATAAAATTAAGCTTTGGGACAAGGCTACCTACGACAAGAACGTTATGCAGGACGAGGAGGCGGCAGCGCTGAGGAAGAAGTATTTGAGGAGGAAAGTTTGAGGTTTCACAGCTCATAGTTCATAGTTCATAGTTTGAATTTATATCACGTGCCGGTGCTGCTGAATGAAAGCGTTGATGGTTTGGATGTTAAGCCAAGCGGCATATACGTTGACGTAACGTTTGGCGGCGGCGGCCATGCGCGCGAGATACTGCGGCGGCTGGGCAGCAAGGGTCGCGTGGTTGCGTTTGACCAAGATGCCGATGCTGCGGAAAACGTTGATGCGATTGGCGATAAAAGGCTGACGCTGGTGAGGGGCAGCTTCCGGTTTTTGCGCAGCTACCTGCGCTACCGCGCCGTAGATGAGGTTGACGGTATTTTGGGCGACCTTGGGGTATCGTGGCGGCAGCTCGATGTGGCAGAGCGGGGCTTTTCCTTCAGGTTCGATTCGCCGCTGGACATGCGCATGAACCGGCATTGCGAGCGCACGGCGTCGGCGCTGGTAAATACGTGCAGCGTGCAGGAGCTGGCCAGGATTTTTGCCAGCTACGGCGAGCTGAGCAACGCCGCTAAGATAGCCAAACTCATAGACGCGGCGCGGCAAAAGTCGCGCATAGCAACGGCTGGCGAGCTGGTCGAGGCGCTTCGCCCGGCGTTACCATCGTTTGGCGAGCGCAAGCCGCTGGCAAAAATTTTTCAGGCGCTTCGCATTGAGGTAAATCAGGAAATGCTGGCGCTGGAGCAAATGCTGCCGCAGGCGGCAAAGGCGCTGAAAGCGGGCGGTCGGCTATCGGTTATCACCTACCACTCGCTGGAGGACCGGATGGTAAAAAATTTTATACGGTGCGGCAACGTGCGCGGCGAGATGGGAAAAGACCCCTTTGGAGCAGCTACAGCGCCGCTTGAGGCGATAAACAAAAAGGTGGCGTTGCCCACCGAAGCCGAGCTGCGGCAAAACCCGCGGGCGAGAAGCGCAAAGCTCCGCATCGCACAAAAAATATCATAGCGAATGTTTTTCAAGAAACCTGTTGAGTTTGAAGATGTAAAGGAGCTGAAAAAAAAGACAAAGCTCAAGCTGACCGATGTGATAACCGGGAACGCTAACCTGCGCCGTATGCTGGGCAACCATATTGGGTACGTGCTGCTGCTTGCCGCGCTGGGATTTCTGTACATTCTCAACCACTACGCGGTGGAAAGTAAGGCGAAGCGCAAGGTGGAGCTTCAGGAAAAGATGAACAGCCTGAAGGATGAGGCAACGGCCACCCGCGCCCAGCTCATAGGGTTCACAAGCCAAACGAGCGTGATAGGCGAGGTGGAGCGGCGAGGGCTGAACCTGAAGGAGTCGCAAACGCCACCCGTGAGGATAGCCGGCGACGGCAAGCGATAGGGGGGGTGTAAGCTATGAGCACTGATGATGCTGATTACCATTTTTATAATGCCTTAATAATGCCTTAATAATGCCTTAATAAGGCCTTAGTAGTATGTCTGTAAAATCTACCATAACCGTTCGTTTTGCTATCATATACTTTATGCTGGTGGCTGCTGCAGTTGTCGTGGTGGGGCAAATGGTGCGGATTGCTACCGGCATAGACGGCAAGCAGGATATGGTGGCCGTAATCAACGAAAAAATATTTATAGAAAGAACAATTCCGGTGAGCCGCGGCAACATTTTGGCGCATGACGAAAAGCTGCTTGCCACGACCACTTACAAGTACAAGCTCTTTACCGACCTCAACGCAGCAGGGCTTCACGATGCCACCTTCAACAAGTACGTAGATTCGATGGCGGCGAGCTTGAGCCGCGTTATCAAAGACAAAAGCGCGGAGGCGTACGCCAAGGAGCTGAGAACCGACCGGCAAAAGGCCATTAGCGACCCCAGCAAAAAAACGTTTCGCCACCGCCCCTTGGCGAGCCGCGCTGTTACCTACAGCGAGATGAAGGAGCTGAGCAAGGCGCCTATTTTGCGCAGCAACCCCAACCGCGGCGGCTTAATAGCTAAGGCTCGAGTAAACCGCCTGCAGCCATACGAGGCAATGGCGCGAAACACCGTTGGCCGCACCAACGGCGAGGGGCACGGGTACATAGGCATTGAATATTTTTTTAACAAGGAGCTGGCCGGCAGGCCGGGCATGGAGACGCTGCACAAAACCGTAGGGAAGAAGCAGTGGATACCTCTCCGAAACAAACCGGACGTGGAGCCGGTTGAAGGCTGCGACGTGATTACTACGCTGGACGTAGACTTGCAGGAGATGGCCGAGAGCGAAATCGTGAAAAGCCTGCTCAAAAACCCCGACTTGGAGTGGGGCACCGCCGTGGTTATGGAGGTGGCCACAGGCGAAGTACGCGCCATTGCCAACAAAAAAAGGGACAACAGCGGCAGGATTGTGGAGGAGGAGAACTACGCGCTATACTACAGCAAAGACCCCGGCTCGACCTTCAAGCTGGCATCGTTCATGATAATGCTGGAAAAAAACCTCAAGCTCACCGATACGGTGGATACCAAAAACGGGAGGACGACCAAGTACGGAAAAACGTTTGAGGACGAAGGGTCGAGCGGGGGAACGCTGACCATGCAGCAGGCGTTTGAGAAATCCTCGAACGTGGGCACCATTGAGCTCTCGAAAAGGCTCTACACGAGCAAGGATGGCAAGAAAGATTTTGCCGAGCGCATAGAGGCGCTCAAGCTCAAGGATGTGGTGAACTTCGACATCTCGCCCGGCAAAACGGGGGTTGCGCCTAACATCAAGTCGGTTGATAAATTCTCGGGGCTGACGCTGGAGATGATGAGCATTGGCTACGAGCTGGAGATAACGCCGATGCAAACGCTGGCGCTCTACAACGCCGTGGCAAACGGCGGCGTGATGGTGCACCCCAAGTTTATAAAAGCGGTGCGGCAGGATGGCAGGGTCGTCAGGACGTTCCCGACGCAGGTGGTGCACGCCTCCATTTGCTCAAATAATACGCTGGACAACCTGCACCAAATGCTGGTGGGAACGGTGGAGAACGGCACGGCTAAGAAGGCGCACAGCAGCGCGTTTCCGATTGCCGGGAAAACAGGCACCGCCCACATAGCCGAGCCGCAAAAGGGGTACACGAACCAAAAGCTGTCGTCGTTTGCGGGGTACTTTCCGGCCGACAGGCCGGCGTACAGCTGCATAGTGGCGTTCAAAACGTTCGATACGCCCAACAAGGCATACGGCGGCGCTATTGCTGCTCCGGTGTTTAAGGGGATAGCGGAGAAGGTGTACGCGCGCTCTGCTGCGTGGCAGCCGCCCCTAACGGAAAAGAGGCAGCCCGCCGAGGCACCGTACACCAAAAGCGGCAGCTACGCCAAGCTGCGGCAGGCGCTCGGCAAGCTCGGCGTACCGCTGGTGGCCAAATCGAGCGTGGGCGAGTGGATCACCACCGAGCAGGAGGGCGGAGAAGTGCTTGCCTACCACAGGGGAGTGGTGAAAAACCTTACCCCCAACGTCAAGAACATGGGCTTGCAGGATGCCATTTACATTTTGGAGAATAGCGGGTTGAAAGTCCGCTTTTCGGGGAGAGGTGCCGTACAAAGGCAAAGCCCGGAGCCGGGCACCCCTTACGCTGCGGGGGATGTAGTAGCGCTGACGCTGAGCCATAACTAAATTTAGAATTAGAAATCATGGATTTTCGGAAAATCATAGAGCAAACAGGTGCGCTGGCAGTGCACGGTAGCGCAGACGTTGACGTTACCTCCATTAGCCTCAGCAGCAGTGAGGTGGGCGCAGGCTGCTGCTTTGCTGCGCTCAAGGGTGCGCAAACCGACGGGCACATTTTTATCCCCAGCGCCGTTGCCGGCGGCGCAGCGGCGGTTATTTGCGAGCGGCTGCCGGATACGCTTAGCCCCAGCGTCTGCTACGCCGTAGTGAAGAGCAGCGGTAGCGCGGTGGGCTTAGCGGCGGCGGCATTTTACGGCAACCCTTCGCGCGAGCTTAAGCTGGTTGGCGTTACCGGAACCAACGGAAAGACAACCACGGCAACCCTCCTCTACGACCTCTTCAAAGCGCTGGGGCACAAGGTAGGGCTTATTTCTACGGTGGTTTACCGGGTAGACGACAGGGCAATAGAGGCCACCCATACTACGCCCGACGCCATCGCCATCAACAGGATGCTGCGCGAGATGGTGGATGAGGGGTGCTCCTACTGCTTCATGGAGGTCAGCTCGCACGCCATTGCGCAGCGGCGCGTAGAGGGGCTGCGCTTTGCGGGCGGTATTTTCAGCAACCTTACGCACGACCACCTCGACTACCACAGGACGTTTGAGGAGTACCTCAAGGCAAAAAAAACGTTCTTTGACGAGCTGCCCGCCGCCGCCTTTGCGCTCACCAACGCCGACGAGCGTAACGGAATGGTGATGGTGCAGAGCGCGAAGGCGCAGGTGAAAACGTACGGGCTGCGCGCGCCCGCCGACTTCAAGTGCCGCATCAGGGAGCGGCGCATGGACGGCATGCTGCTCGACATTAACGGCGCGGAGCTGTGGACGAGGCTCATTGGCGACTTCAACGCCTACAACGTGAGCGCCGTTTACGGTGCGGCAACCCTGCTGGGCGCACCGCGCAGCGAAGCGCTGCGCATCATCAGCACGCTGGGCGCGGTGGCGGGGCGGTTTGAGTACGTGAAGTCGGGCACGGGCATTACCGCCATCGTTGACTATGCGCATACCCCCGACGCGCTGGCCAACGTGCTCGGCGCCATCAACAAGCTGCGCAGGGGCGGGCAAAAGCTGATAGCGGTGGTGGGCTGCGGCGGCAACCGCGACCGCGCCAAGCGCCCCATCATGGCGCGTGAGGCAGCCGAAAACAGCGATATGGCGATTCTTACCAGCGACAACCCCCGTAAGGAAAAACCCGAAGATATTTTGGCCGAAATGTACGCCGGCGTGAGCGCTGAGGCGCGCCGGCGAACGCTCGCCATTGCCGACCGCCGCGAGGCCATCAAAGCAGCGGTAATGCTTGCCAAAAAAGATGATATTATCTTGGTGGCAGGAAAAGGGCACGAAACCTACCAAATCGTAGGCACCGAAAAATTTCACTTCGACGACAAGGAAGTCCTGAAGGAGGAGTTTAGGAGCTTAGGAGAGCTTGAAAATTTGAAAATATAAATCTGAAATCTGAAATCTAAAATCTAAAATCTAAAACTACAATGCTATACCACCTCATCAACTATTTAAGCCAGGCTTACGATCTTCCCGGTGAGCGGCTGATGAGCTACATCTCGTTTCGCGCTGGGGTAGGGGTGCTTCTGGCGCTGGTAATGGCGCTGGCGCTGGGCAAGCCCATCATCAGGCTGCTGAAGAGAAAGCTAATCAGCGAGGAGGTGCGCGACCTTGGGCTGGCAGGTCAGCAGCAAAAGCGCGGCACGCCAACTATGGGTGGCCTCATCATTTTGGTATGCATCCTCGTGCCGACGCTCCTGCTTGCCGACCTGACCAACATGTACACGTGGATCATGGTGATAAGCACCGTGTGGCTCGGCACGCTGGGCTTTTTGGACGACTACATTAAGGTTTTCAAAAAGAACAAGTCGGGCTTGCACGGCAAGTTTAAGATTATCGGGCAGGTGGGCTTGGGCATCATAGTCAGCGTGCTGCTGTATACAGGCGATACGTTTGTGGTGCGCGACAAGCTCCCCGCCAGCCACCCCGAAGCCCAGCGGGTGGTGGTAGGCAGCGCCGGCAGCGCAAGGGTGATACACCTTAGCGAGGCGCACAAGAGCACGAGGACAACCATACCGCTCTTCAAGGACAACGAGTTTGACTATACGATGCTTGTCCCCGACTTCTTTGGCGAGCACAAGCAGGTTGCCGGGTGGGTTATTTTCATGCTGGTTACCATTTTTATTGTGGCGGCGGTGTCCAACGGCGCCAACCTGACCGACGGCATGGACGGGCTTGCGGCGGGCGTATCGACGGTAATCAGCGTTACGCTGGGGATTCTTGCCTACCTGTCGAGCAACGTCATCTACGCCGACTACCTTCGCATAATGTACATCCCCGGCTCCGGCGAGATGGTCATCTTTATAGCGATAGCCATCGGTGCGCTCATCGGTTTTTTGTGGTACAACAGCTACCCGGCGCAGGTTTTCATGGGCGACACGGGCAGCCTTGCGCTCGGCGGCATCATTGCGGTGTACGCCATCATCATCCGCAAGGAGCTGCTCATCCCGGTGCTGTGCGGCATCTTTCTTGCCGAGAGCGCATCGGTGCTCATTCAGGTGGGCTACTTTAAGTACGCTAAGCGAAGGTACGGCAAAGGGCGCAGGGTGTTCCTCATGGCGCCGCTGCACCACCACTACCAAAAAAAGAATATGGCGGAGGCAAAAATTGTGGTGCGCTTTTGGATTGCTGCGGCGCTGCTGGCCATTGCCACCATACTGACGCTGAAGGTGAGGTAGCGGGCAAAGTAGATTTCAGGTTTCAGATTCTTCTAAGCATAATAGAAAAAAAAATGAAAAAGCGGCTTGTAGTACTTGGCGGTGGCGAGAGCGGCGTTGGCGCGGCCATTCTTGGGCGTGCGAAGGGCTTCGACGTTTTTCTGTCGGATGCGGGGAGCATCAAGCCGGCGTACCTCGAGGCGCTGCGGCAGCGCGGCATTTGCCACGAGCAGGGCGGGCATAGCGAGCAGCTGATACTGAACGCCGACGAGGTGGTGAAGAGCCCGGGCATTCCGGACACGGCGCCGCTGGTGCAGCGGCTGGCGGCGGCAGGCATTCCCGTCATAGCGGAGGTTGAGCTCGCGGCGCGCTACACCAAGGCCAAGCTGGTGTGCGTAACCGGCAGCAACGGAAAAACAACCACCGCCTCGCTCATCTACCGCATGATGAAAAGCGCGGGCATGAGCGTCGGGCTGGGCGGAAATATAGGCAAGAGCTTTGCGCTGCAGGTGGCCACCGAACACTTTGGCTACTACGTGCTGGAGCTGAGCTCGTTTCAGCTCGACAACATGTACCGCTTCAAGGCCGATGTTGCCGTGCTGCTCAACATCACGCCCGACCACATGGACAGGTACGGCAATAACCTCGAGCGCTACGCGAGGTCAAAGCTTCGCATTGCGCAGAACATGGACAAAAAAGGCTGCTTTATCTACTGCGCAGACGACGAGGTAACGATGAAGTACCTGCCGGAGATCGGCGTAAAGGCGCAGCTGCTTGGCTTTAGCCAAAAGAAAGAAGCAGCCCGTGGCGTATTTTTGGAAGGTGTATTTTTAAGTAGTAACAAAACAAAACTTGTATCAATGTATAAAGATGACGTGTTTGAGATGCTCGTAGGCGAGCTATCGCTCAAAGGTAAGCACAACCTTTACAACTCAATGGCGGCAAGCATTGCCGGGCAGGTGCTGAGGATAAAAAAGGAGCATATCCGCAACAGCTTGATGGGCTTTGAGGGCGTAGAGCACCGCCTGGAGCCTGTGCTAAAGGTGGGCGGCGTGCTGTTTGTCAACGACAGCAAGGCCACCAACATCAACGCTACGTGGTATGCGCTGGAGAGCATGACCGCACCTACCGTGTGGATTGTGGGCGGCGTGGATAAAGGCAACGACTACGGCGAGCTCGCGCAGCTGGTGAAGCAGAAGGTGAAGGCCATCGTTTGCCTGGGCGTGGACAACCGCAAAATCCACGCGGCGTTTGAGGGCGCAGTAGCCCCTATTGTCGATGCTAAGTCGGCTGCGGAGGCGGTGAAGGCGGCCTACGAGCTGAGCGCAAAGGGCGATACGGTGCTGCTTTCGCCGGCCTGCGCCAGCTTCGACCTGTTCCAGAGCTACGAGGACAGGGGGAAGCAGTTCAAGAGCGCAGTACGGTACCTGTAGGAGATAAAAGTTAAAAACTAAAAGTTAAAAACTAAAAGTTAAGAGTTAGGAGCGATGAGCAATGTTGAGAAATACCTGAAAGGCGACAAAACGATTTGGTTTATAGCGCTGCTGCTGTCCGTTTTTTCGCTGCTGCTGGTTTACTCGTCCACCGCGGGGCTATCGTCGCGCACGGGGGGCGCGGAGCCGTTCAGCTTTTTTGCCGAGCGCCTGCTGTTCGTTGTGGTAGGGTTTGCCATTCTCTACATCGCCTCCCGCACGCCCTACACGCTGTTCATGAGCCTTGCCCCCGCGGGCTACCTCGCCGGCCTCGCGCTGATGGTAGCCATGCTGTGCGTGGGGCGCAGCCACAACCAGGCTGTGCGCTCGCTGGGTTTTTTTCAGCCGGCCGAGCTCTGCAAGCTGGCGCTTATCCTCTACGTTGCGCGGCAGGTTACGGTAAAGCAGGACTGCATTAAGGACTTCAGGAAAGGGTTTCTCCCCATTATGCTTGCGGTGCTGCTGATGTGCCTGCCCATTTTTTTGTCCAACTTCTCCACCGCCGCCATACTTGGCGCTACGTGCTTCGCCATCCTGTTTGTGGGCCGCGCGCGGCTGCTGCACCTGCTGGGCGCCGCCGCCGGATTGCTGGCGGCGCTCGCGCTGGCGCTCTGCCTGACGAAGGTGGTGGTGGAGGCGGTGAGCATAAAGGAGAAGAGCGGGGAGAAGGTTACCGGCATGTTGGGCACCGCCAGTAAAGCAATCAGCAAAACGCGGCTGAAAACCATG
Source organism: Prevotellaceae bacterium (assembly GCA_031258915.1). GTDB lineage: Bacteria > Bacteroidota > Bacteroidia > Bacteroidales > UBA932 > JAITMY01. The sequence continues at coordinate 7,141 of JAIRMD010000039.1, read as the reverse complement.
TACAGCCGCTTAGACGATCGGCTCGCCGAGGCCGACGCCGCGAGCGGCAGCACCGGAAGCCGCGAGCTGGAGCAAAAAGATTTTTCGCACATGGCAATAGCCTCCAGCGGCCTGCTCGGCAAGGGGCCGGGCAACAGCAAAATGCGCTACTACCTCCCCGAAGCCTACAGCGACTTTATCTTCGCCATTGTGGTAGAGGAGTACGGCGTAGCGGTAGCCGCTTGCTTAGTGCTCTGCTACGTCATTTTGCTGTTCCGGGTAGGGGCAATGGTGCGCAGAGCCACCCGCTTTTTCCCCGCCATCTTTGCCGTTGGCATTGCCACGCAAATCTCCCTGCAGGCGCTTGCCCACATGAGCGTAGCGACAGGATTAATGCCGGTAACGGGGCAAAATTTGCCTTTGGTGAGCAAAGGCGGCTCGTCTATTCTGGTCATGTTCCTCATGCTGGGCATGCTGCTCAGCATAAGCCGCAGCCAGGAGAAGGAAGACGAAGCAAGCGTAGAAGTTTTAGGAGAATCTGAAATCTGAAATCTGAAATCTGAAATCAAAATGAGCAGTACGCGAATTATAGTAAGCGGAGGCGGCACCGGCGGGCACATCTTCCCGGCGGTGGCCATTGCCGATGCGCTCAGGGCGCTCGACCCCAGCGTAGATATTCTGTTTGTGGGTGCCGAAGGCAAAATGGAGATGGAGAAGGTGCCTGCGGCGGGCTACAGGATAGTAGGCCTGCCGGTCGTTGGGCTAAACCGCAGAGTGCTTTCGGCAAAAAACCTGTCGGCGCCCTTAAAGCTGCTCAAAAGCGTGCGGAAGGCGGCGGCGCTGGTTGGCGAGTTTGCCCCCGCGGTGGTGGTGGGCGTAGGCGGGTACGCAAGCGCACCCGCCCTGTGGGCGGCGCAGCGCAGGGGGATACCCACGCTCATACAGGAGCAGAACTCCTACGCAGGCCTTACCAACAGGCTGCTTGCGCGGCGTGCCCGGAAGATTTGCGTAGCCTACGACGGCATGGAGCGCTTCTTTCCGGCAAAGAAAATTATTTTCACCGGCAACCCCGTGCGCCGCGGCCTGCGCCTCGCCGCGCACCTGCGCGGCGAGGCCATTGCGCACTTTGGCCTCTCGCCGGACAGGAAGACCATCCTCGTGCTGGGCGGCAGCTTGGGCGCGCGCACCATCAACCTGAGCGTGCTGCGCCACATCGATAGCGTTGCAGCCGAGCAGAGCGTGCAGCTCATTTGGCAGACGGGCGAGAGCTACCGGCAGCTCGTTCAGGGCAGGCTCGACGGGGGCTGCTACGGCAGCGTTAAGGTGGCGAGCTTCATAGAGCGCATGGACTACGCCTACGCCGCCGCCGACGTGGTCATCGCGCGCGCCGGCGCAGGGACCATTGCGGAGCTCTGCGCAGCGCGCAAGCCAAGCATACTTGTGCCATCGCCCAACGTTGCCGAAGACCACCAAACAGCCAACGCGATGGCGCTGGTGGGCAAAGGCGCCGCCCTGCTCGTCCCCGATGCCGATGCCGTGCAGCGCCTTATCCCGGAGGCCCTGCGCCTTGCCGCCGACGAGGCAAGAATGCAGGAGATCTCGCGCTGCATCGGTGCGCTGGCGACGCCAAGCGCCGCCGAGCGCATCGCGGAGGAGGTGATGAGGCTGCGAAAATGAAAAAAAAGTGCTGCAATGAATGCCTACGGGCAGTGGGATGAAATATGAAATATGAAATCTAAAATCTGAAATGAAGAACGTTTACCTTATAGGTATAGGCGGCATAGGCATGAGCGCGCTGGCCCGCTACTTCCTGCGCCAGCAGAAGCCGGTAGCTGGCTACGACCGGGTGCGCACGCCGCTCACGCAGGCGCTGGAGCGCGAGGGTGCCCTCATCCACTACGAGGATAGTGCGCAGCGCATACCCGCCGCGTTCCGGAGCGGCGGCAGCGACACGCTGGTGGTTTACACGCCTGCGGTGGGCTGCGATAACAGGGAGCTCGCGTTTTTCCGCACAAATGGCGTTAAGACGGTTAAGCGGGCGGAGGCGCTGGGGGCTATCGCCGCCGGCAAAAACCTGCTGGCGGTAGCCGGAACGCACGGCAAAACAACAACATCTACCCTGCTGGCGCACATCCTCACGGAGGCTGGCAGCGGGTGCACCGCTTTTTTGGGCGGGGTGTCCAAGAACTACGGCACGAACCTGCTGCTATCGGACTCCAAGCTGATGGTGGCCGAGGCCGACGAGTACGACCGCTCGTTCATGCACCTCTTCCCCGACCTTGCCGTCGTTACCTCCGTAGATGCCGACCACCTCGACGTGTACGGCACCTTCGGCGAGGTTCAGCGGGCGTTCAGCAGCTTCGTGAGCCAGCTGAAGCCAAGCGGCGCGCTGGTGGTAAAGAAGACGCTGGTGCGCAGCGGAAAGCCAACGTTCACGCAGCGATTCGATAGGCGCATGTACACCTACGCCCTCGACGAGCACGCCGACTTTTACGCCTTCAACCTAAAGCCGCTCGAGGAGGGCTACTTTTCGTTCGACCTGCACCTGCTGGGGCAGGTGCTCCGAGGGTGCACGGTGGGGGTGCCGGGCTGGGTGAACGTGGAGAACGCTGTTGCGGCGAGCGCGGCGGCGTGGGTAGCGGGCGTGAGCGTGCGCCGCCTGCCGGAGGCGCTCAGGAGCTTTCGCGGGGTGCAGCGCCGATTCGACGTGCAGCTTAAAACGCCAAGCCTTACCTACATCGACGACTACGCCCACCACCCCGAAGAGCTGCGGGCTGCGATAACCTCCATACGAGGAATGTTTCCACAAAAAAAAATCACGGGGGTTTTCCAGCCGCACCTCTACTCGCGCACGCGCGACTTCGCCGCGGAGCTTGCCGAAAACCTCAGCCTGCTGGATGAACTGATTTTGCTCGACATATACCCGGCGCGCGAAAAGCCCGTTGAGGGCGTTACCTCGTCGCTCATCTTCGATAAGGTGAGCATTGCAAGCAAAACCATGTGCAGCAAAAGCGAGCTGCCGGATATCTTAAAAGCCAAAAAACTGCAGGTGCTGGTAACGCTCGGCGCCGGCGACATTGATGCCATGGTGGGGAGGATACGGGAGTTGGTAGCTACGAGCTTGGATGCTTAGGAGAATTTGAAATCTGAAAATCTGAAATCTGAAAATCTTGAAGAAAGCTGCGAACATATTCTTTGCTGTGGGGCTGCTGGCGGCGGCGGCGGCCTACTTTGCGGTAACGCTGCTGCACGCCCGAAGGCAGGCGGAGAAGGTGCTCTGCACCAGCATTCGGGTGGTCATCACCGATAGCAGCCTCAACCGCTTTGTGCGCAAGGAGGATATTCCCGCTATCTTTCGCAGCAGCGGCTTGTCGTACTTCGGAAAAAAGGTGAGCGAGCTACCGACGGCAGAAATGGAGAGCGCACTTGAAGCGCGCAGCCTCATTAAGAAGGCTGAGGTGTACGCCACCGCCGACGGAACGCTGCACGTGAGCATCGCGCAGCGCAAGCCCATAGTACGGGTTTACGCCAGCGGCGGGCAGAGCTTTTACATCGACGACGAAGGCTTCATCATCCAACCCTACAGCGGCTACACCGCGAGCGTGCCCGTAGCGAGCGGGCATATAGCCTCGCCTTTTGCCAAAGGCTTCAGGGGGAGCATGCTTGCCTTTTTTGAGGAAAAAAAGAGGAGCGATAGCCTGATGATGCAGCTTTACGATTTTGCGAGCTACCTCAGCAAGAGCGCCTTTTGGCAGGCGCAGGTGGAGCAGATCTACCTCACCTCGCAGGGGAAGGTGGAGCTAATACCGCGCGTTGGCGCGCAGGTTATCTGCTTAGGCACCTTAGGCTGCTTTGAGTACAAGCTCCGCAAGCTGGAACTTTTGTACGAAAAAGGGATGCCGGCAAGGGGGTGGAACGCATACGACCTGATAGACCTCTCGTTTGGAAAGCAGGTGGTATGCAGGCGCAGGAAGCTATAGGAGGCTAATAGGAGGCTTTAGGAGAATTTGAAATTTGAAATCCGAAATCATTGAATAAATCATGGAGCAGAGCAGCTACGTAACGGCGATAGACATTGGCACGACCAAAATAGCGGCCATCATAGGCAAGGTTACGCCCAACGGAAAAATTTTGATAGAAGAGCAGCAGTGCACCTACTCGCGGGGCGTGCGGCGAGGCCTGGTGGAGAACGTTGAGGACACGGTGGACTCCATAAAGGAGTGCCTCGGCAAGCTCTACAGCAAGCTGGACGTGCGCCAGGATAGGGTGGTGGTGGGCATTGCAGGGCGGCACATCCTGAGCCGGCAGAGCAGCGCAAAGGTAATACGCACAAAGGCAAGGGCGGTAATCACCGAAGGCGAGGTGCGCAAGCTCAAGGAGCAGATGAACAACATTGCCCTGAAGCCGGGGCAGGAAATCCTGAAGGTTATCACGCAGGACTACATCATAGACGGCGAACCGGTGCAGAAGGCAGTGGGATGCCAGGGCAACGAGCTTATCGGCAGCTACTACATCGTGCTGAGCGACGCCAGCGCGATAGACAAAATCCGCATGTGCATCAGCCGCTGCGGGCTGACGCTCGACAACCTCGTGCTGGAGCCGATAGCCTCTGCCGAGGCGGTGCTCACCGGCGAGGAGAAGGAGGCCGGAACAGCACTGCTCGACGTGGGCGGGGGCACCAGCGATATGCTGATATACTACAAAAATATTGTCCGCGCAACCGCGGTTATCCCCTGCGGCGGTGAGGTCATCACCGAGGACATTCGCGACACTTACAAAATATCACGGCAGATGGCCGAGCGCCTCAAGTGCGGCTACGGATCATGCCTTGAGGAGTGCTGCTCGGAGGACGTCATCATTCCCTACTACAAGGATGTCGCAAGGCGGGAGGTGGGACAAATCAGCGAAAAAAATTTGGCCGGCGTTATCAACGACCGCATGGAGCAGATTGTTGATGCGCTGGACTACACCATCAAGGAGAGCGGATTCGAGCGGGAAGTATCGAGCGTTGTCCTCACCGGCGGCGGATCGCTGATGAAGCACCTGCCACAGCTCGTCAAGCTGCGCACCGGCCTCGACGCGCGCGTAGGCTACCCAAGAGTGCAGAAAGTAGCCGACAGCAGGTGCTACAGGTTTAGCCCCATAATGGCCACCAGCGTAGGCCTGATGATGAGCGGATACCTCGCCTCCGGAAGCGAAACTCCCATCGAAAAGCTGATCTGCAAGCTGCCAATCGTGAAGAAGGTAAAGGATAAAATGAAAGGCTTGCTCGAAAGCTACTTCGATGAAGAAAAAGACCCGCATAGGATAGTAGGTGCTTAGGCGCTGTAGGTGAATTTGAAATTTGAAATCTGAAAATCTGAAGTTTTATGGAAGACATGGTTGAAGAAATGTGGGGCGATGCCGCGAGTAGCGCCTCCATTATTAAGGTAGTAGGCGTTGGCGGCGGCGGCTGCAACGCTGTGGATCACATGTACAAGCTTGGCATTAAAGACGTTGGGTTTGTAGTTTGCAACACCGATACGCAGGCGCTCAACAGCAGCTCGGTGCCCGTAAAAGTCCAGCTGGGAAAAAAGATTACCGAAGGACTTGGCGCTGGCTCCCAGCCAGAGCAGGGGCGGATGGCAGCCGAGGAAAGCCTGACCGAAATCGCCGAGCTGATGAGGGGCAGCACCAAAATGGTTTTCATCACGGCGGGAATGGGCGGAGGCACCGGAACGGGCGCAGCACCCGTAATTGCTAAGGTGGCAAAGGATATGGGGATTCTTACCGTAGCCATTGTTACCATACCATTTCTGAGCATGGAGCCCCTGCGAATAGAGACCGCACACAACGGCATCCGAGAGCTGCGAAAGTACGTCGATTCGCTGCTGGTGGTAAACAACGAAAAGCTCCTCGAACTCTACAGCGACCTAACCTTCTTCGACGCTTTTGCCAAGGCCGACGAGGTGCTGTGCACCGCCGCCAAGAGCATTGCCGAAATCATCACCGTATCGGGGCGCATCAACGTAGATTTTGCCGACGTGCGAACCGCCATGAAGGATAGCGGAGTGGCGCTTATCGGAATTGGGCGCTGCGCGGGCGAAAACCGAGCTGTGGAGGCCGTAAACCAGGCAATCTGCTCGCCTCTGCTCAACAACAACAGCATTCGCGGCGCGAAGAACGTGCTGATTAATATAATGATGGGCGAAAAAGAGCTCAAGGTGAACGAAGTGCGAAAAATAAACGAAATTGTGCTCAGCGAGGTAGGCAATAACAGCAAGCTATACATCAAAACCGGAATCGGAAAAAACCCGCAGCTGGGCGAGGACGTTACCGTCAGCATCATCGCTACCGGATTTGAGATGGTTGACATTGACATCCCCGACAGCGCCGAAAAAAAGCAGCCGCTCCCTCCGGCATCGGGCACCACCCCCCTGCCTGCTACTCCCGACGAATGGATGAGCAGGGTGAAGGAGCCTATAGACGATATTTACATGGATAGCGTCGGCGGCGCGAAGCCGGTGCGCGTGGCCGAAAGGGGAGATATTCTGGAGAACGTTTTTTTACCGGATGAAGAGGACGACTTGGCGCCGGAACCGGCGCAGGGGAGAGGCCTGCCTGCCCCGGTGGGCGCCGGCGCTGTGCAGGTTACGCCCAAAATACCCCCCGCACGGGGGAGGCGTGTACCCTTCTTGCTGGACAGGGAAAGAACCAGCGAAGAGCTGGAGCGCCCCATTCGATCCGCAAGAAGGTCGAAGGCCAGCCTCAGCGAGGGCGAAATATCGCTCTTCTCATTCAGCCCCACAACCAACAGGTGGGAGAGCAGCTCCGCATCGTATATCAACGGAAAACCGGATTGAAAATTAAAAAAGCAAGCTTCTTTAGGGAAGCGAAAAAAAAATTTTTTTTCAAAAATATTTTGCTTGCCGAAAATTTTTTTGTACATTTGGCGCAAGTTTGGTAATCGAATTACTCAAGAGTTATTCAGATGCGTAGCAGCCCTCAAATAGCCAAAATTTCGACCTTCGAAGTTCAAAAATTTTTCGCCCATCCGGCGCAAGCCCAATCTTTGAATTTTGAAGCGCTAAATGCGTGCGCGTACACACACACACACACACACACACACACACACACACACACACACACACACACACACACACACACACACACACACACACAC
>JAIRMD010000035.1 GCA_031258915.1 Prevotellaceae bacterium | reverse complement strand
GCGTTGAAGTGCCTCCGGTTTAAAGCTGTTTTTTCTAAGCGAGCCACAGCTCCGCCTTACGTGCATTTACTTGAGTTACGGCTGCAAAGGTAGCAATTTTTCTTGGTAGCGCCAATTTTATAGGGCAAACGCAGGGCATTTCAAATTGTCGGGTTCATTATCAGCTCGAATGTTGAGGTGGCGATTTTATATAAAAAATGATTACCTTTGCCCTTAGGAATGTACACATAAAACCGGCGTATGCATATAGCGAATCCCATATACGATGTAGTCTTCAAGTTCATGATGGAAGACGAAAAAGTGGCCAAAGCGTTTCTGTCTGCGATCATCGGCGAGGAGGTTGTTGAGCTCGATTTTTCGGCGCAGGAGCTGACGCGCCGCCCTGCGCAGGGGGAGCAGCAGAAAAAGAAAAGCCGGAAGGCGGCGAAGCAAGACGAAACGTTTCTTACCGTCTGCCGCTTTGACTTTTCGGCAAAAATATCCGTTCCGGACGGCGGCTTTAAGACGGTGATGATAGAGCTGCAGAAGGCGAAGCTGCTGTCGGATGTCATGCGCTTTCGGCGCTACCTTGGGCTTCACTACCAAAATCCGAACAACACATACGACGGCGGCGATGACAGCAAGAAGGCGCGCCAGATTTACTGCATCTTCCTGCTCGGCCACGACATCGGCATCCCCGACCGCCCCGTTCTGCAGGTGGACTACAACGCCAAGGACAGTACGACGAAAACCGCGGTGGCATCCACCAACGAGTTTATCCAGAGCCTGCACCACCGGTCATGGATTGTTCAGATAGACCAGCTCAAGCAGCGCCGCCGCAGCGCTGTCGAGAAGCTGCTAAGCATCTTCGATCAGGCAAACCGCACGAAGAACCACCACATCCTGAACGTGGATGAGGACGACTTTCCGGAGGTGTATCGCCACATCATTCGCCGCCTTCGCATGGCCTCCGAGAGCGAGGAAATTCAGCGGGAGATGGAGCTGGAGGATGACTTGATGAAGGAGCTTCAGGATAAAGAGCGGCTCATTGCACACAAGGATAAAATCATCGAAGAGAAAGACAAAGCGCTTGGCGAGAAAGACAAAATCATCGAAGAGAAAAACAAAGCGCTTGACGAAAAAGACAAAGCGCTTGACGAAAAAGACAAAGTAATAGACGAAAAAGACAAAATCATTGACGAAGATAAAAAAGCGCTTAGCGAAAGAGATATGCTGATTGGCGAGTTAAAGAAACAGCTGAAATCAAAGCTATAAATGAAGCAATCCGAATTTTGAATTTTGCAATACACCCAGCCTTACCGTGTTTTCGTTTTTAAGAAATATTTTTTGCAAACCGCAGCGCAGGCAGCCCCGCGCTGCGGTTGACGATTTTGAGATTGCGTACAACCTGCGCCGGCAGCAGCAGCAGGAGGTTGACCGGATTCTCGATAAGATTGCGGCAAAGGGAATGGGCAACTTGACGAAAAAAGAAAGAAATTTTTTGGAAAAGCGTTGAGCTATGCGTTGTCTTTTACTCAAGCTTTCCACCTTCGGAGAATTAGCCTACTTTTTCACAATTTGCTCCGTATAGGTTTTATCGCCTAAGGCAAAGCGCACAAAGTAGGTACCCGCCACAGAGGGGGTGTAGGAGTAGGAATACTCTCCTGCCGCCTGCAGCTCGTTGGTTACAATTTTGCGTATGCATACGCTGGTTGTAGTATACACGGCAATGCTTACCGTAGCGTCGCTGGGCAGCTTGTAGGTAATGTTGGCAACATCTGCCACGGGGTTGGGGTAGATGCTGTGCTCAACGTCGGGAGCAGGCGCAGGCAGCCCGCCGCTGCCGCCGCTGCTTGCAGGCGCCGGAGGTGCAGACAAGGCTGCCACGCTCACGTACGACGATTTGCTCACGGTTGCCGCTCCATTAGCGCCGCCGCTGCTGAGGTGGATAGTTACAAACACCGGGTAGCGAAAATCCTGCGAATACCACAGGTATTTTTCCTCTTCAATGTCGTAAGCGCTACCCGCGAGTCGCTTTTGCACTTCTGTGGTCTTTACGCGCAGCACGTTGTTCAGCGTAACGCCGTTGGGCAGCTTCAGCGAGCCGTAGCCATCCACCTCCGACGAGTAGGTGCCTTCAACGAGGGTTTTGCTGCCGCCCTGGTGGGCAATGTACCCCGTAAATTCGCCGCTGTGCTGGTCAAGAAATCCGAAAGGATACCTTGTTTTGAGCACAGGATTTTCGTACACCACGTTGTAGCCGTTTGCCCCGTAGCCGTAGTAGTCGTTTCCGTACGGCGTAACGTCAAACTGAAACAGGACGTTGCCATCGTTACGCACGGCAATATGTCCGTTGCTGGCTTCGAGGGCTTCCGTTTGGACGTTACCGGTTACTTCACATGCGCTAAAATCCCACGTTACGTTAGCGCCGCTTACTCCCGTTTCTACGGTTGTTACCCTGCGGGTACGATGTGCATCACCTGCCTGCAGGCCATGCTTGGCGTAGGTGATGGCGGGTTGTGCCATGCCGGATGAGGCTATCATCAACCCTAACGAAGTTGCTATAATTTTTTTCATACAAAACAGGTTTTTAGTTTTTCGACAAAATTTTTCGACAAAGATATAACTTTACAGCAAAAATGCAATGCGTCCACAGCTATTTTTACTTGAATTTTTTAGGCGTAGATTTTCAGCGGCAGGTTGCCATCCAGCATTTGGGTAACGGTTGCTGCCAACGCCAACATTTCGTCTTCGCCCGGATACACAACAACCGGAGCAATGAACTCAACCATTTGCTTGATGTAGTCTGTAACGAAAGAGTTGTGGGCAATTCCTCCGGTAATCAGCACCGCATTGACGTTGCCGTGCAGCACGGCAGCAGCGGCGCCGATTTCCTTCCCCACCTGGTAGCTCATGGCGGTTATCACCAGGCGCGCCTGCTCGTCGCCCTGTTTGGCGCGCTCCACCACCTTTTGCGCCTCGTTGGTGCCCAAGTGCGCCACCAATCCTCCGCTACCGACCAGCATTTTCGAGAGCTCGGCTTTGGTATATTTTCCGCTAAAGCAGGCCTCAAGCAGCTGCAAGGCCGGCGTGGTTCCAGTGCGCTCAGGCGAAAAAGCTCCGTCGCCGCCAATGGCGTTGTTGGTATCCACTACCTTCCCCCGCTTGTGCGCACCCACCGAAATTCCGCCGCCCAAGTGCGCCACTATGAGGTTGAGCTCCTCGTATTTTTTGCCCTGCTCTTGCGCGTACGTCCGCGCAAGAGCTTTCTGGTTGAGGGCATGAAAAATTGACTTTCGGGTAAACATGGGCAAGCCCGTAACCCTGGCCACATCCTGCAGCTCGTCCACCACCACAGGGTCGGCAATGTAGGCTTTGGCAGCCGGCAGCGAGTGGGCAATATCGTCGGCAATGAGAGCGCCAAGGTTGCTGGCATGTTCGCCGTATTTTGCCGAGCACAGATCGGCTTTCATGGCCTCATTGACCTCATAAACGCCGGATTCTATCGGCTTCACTATTCCTCCACGCCCCACTACCACGCTTACTTCGCTCACGCTGATATTCGCTTTTTTGAGCTCGGCTAAAATCACCTCCTTACGAAAGGTGAACTGCTCCGCTACGCTGGCGAATGGCTTCAAATCCTCAGCGCTATGGCGCAAGGTTACCTGAAACACATTTTTGCCTTGCTCAAAAACGGCTATTTTGGTCGATGTTGACCCGGGGTTGATTGCTAATATTTTCATTCAAAAATTCAAAAATTCAAAAATTCAAAAGCTCAAAAACAAATCAGGTTCAAGGTGGCTACTTGCATGCTTATAAAGAAATGCATGCCTGTAGCGCTTTTTCTACTTTTCCGCCATCGGCGTGCCACAGGTTGTACTCCTCGTCGGGAGCGCCCAGAAGGGAGCTTCGGTAAACCATGCCGCTGCTGTATTTGCTGCGGAATGTTCCGTGCAGCTCGTTAGCCCCCGTGATTTCGAGAATATCTGCAATATTCTCCGGCGTGATACCTGCGCCGGGCATAATGCAGATGCGCCCGTTGGCCTTTTCAACCAGCTCTCTTATCACGCCTGCGCCCTCCATAGCAGCGTTGCGCCCTCCCGATGTGAGAATACGCTCGCAGCCCAGCTCAACAAGGGCTTCCAGCGCTTCCGGCAGGCTGCGGCAGCGGTCGAATGCGCGGTGAAAGGTAACGCCCATTCCGCAGCTGCGCGCCGCCTCAACCAGCCGACGGCAGCGCTGCACGTCAACAGCCCCGTCGCTGCTCAGCACGCCGATGGCTACGCCGTCGCAGCCAAGCTTACCGCACGTGCGGATGTCCGACAGCATGACCTCAAGCTCCGCATCGCTGTAGAGAAAATCGCCGCCGCGAGGCCGAACAAGCACGTACAGCTGTATCGCAAGCAGCCTGCGGGCAGCCTCTATCAGCCCAAACGACGGCGTTGTGCCGCCCTCCGGCAGGTCGCTGCAAAGCTCTATCCGCGATGCTCCGCTGGCTTGGGCAACAGCCACCGACTCGACCGAGTCGGCGCAAACTTCGAGTATGATTTTTTTTTGAAGCATAGAAAATGAACGCATTTAGCTGTTAGAATGTTACCACCATCTCGACGGTGGCCTTATCGTGCAGCAGCTCGTCGATGTGAAAGTTACTGGGCTTGCGCGAGATGATATACTTCTCGAACCCAAACCGGATTTCGCCCTTGATAAGCTTGCGCGAAACGCCTACGTTCACGCCTACCGATGCCCGCTGAGCGTCGAACTGCCCGACGGCGCTGCTGTAGCTGCCGTTGCGCACAGCATCATACCTAAGGGTTGGGGCAAGGTACTGGGCAAGCAAATTCGGCTTGAGGTCAATTTTGTACAAGCCTTGCAGGTAAGCGGCGGTGAGCGTATGCCTTCCGTTTTGCTCATACGTGCGCTGCGCCACCTCTGCGTCGAGTATAAGCTTAGGCGTGATGTAGCGCAGCTCGCCGCCCCACATGGCGAGGCGCTGCGTTTGCGGCATCTGACCGCTGTAGTAGCTGGCGGCGGCCTGCAAGCCGTCGTCGCCGCCGTACTCTGCCTTTACCGATACGTTGAGGCGCTCCTGCCAGGCAGGGTTGTTGGCGCCGCTGCCGTTGAACAACCCCGCCTTGAGCACAACAGGAATCCACCGCCGGAGGGTTACGGTCAGCAGCCCGCCAATATCGCGCGAGCCAAACGCGCTAACCTTGCCGCTTGTGTCTGCGTAGGTAGCGGCGTACTTGGCCACAAACGTGCGGTTGGCAAAAATATTTTGCATGGGGCTGCGCGCCAAGTCGGTGCTGAAAGCGTACTGCTGCTGCCCAAGCGAAACGGAAACTGCCGGCAGCCGGTAGGCTACATACGCATCCAGCACCGACAGCTTGCCTTCGCTGCTAAACTCCACCTGCGTGCGGTAGCTCATGTTTTCGGAAACGCTGCCGCGCACGCCAAAGCGAGAGTTGCGGACATCGAACCGCGCATGGCC
>JAIRMD010000011.1 GCA_031258915.1 Prevotellaceae bacterium | reverse complement strand
CGGTGGTATTCGGCTTCGGTGGCGGCAAGCTGCACCTTGTAGTCGCGGTTGTCAATGTTGGCGAGCGCCTGCCCCCGCCTGACAAAATCGCCCTCGCCGGCGTGCATTTGCGCAATCTTACCGGCCACCTTGAACGACAGGTTTACCTCCGCGCTTGCTTTCACTTTGCCGGGAAAAGCGCTCACCGGCGTTGCGCCGTAAGCCCGCACGGTATCTGCTTTCACGCTTCGCAGCGCTTCCGTTTTTGCCCCTTTCTGCGTGCAGGCGCAAAGCAGCAAGCCTGCAAGCAGCGCTGAAGTAGTACAGGTTTTTCGCATAGCTTATTTCCTCATTTTCTGATATTTTTTAGCGCACAGATGGCGCAGGTTGAACAAATTTACGCCGTATAAAAGTAGCGAACATTGCTCAATAAGCAAAATTAAAGAGAAAATTTTTGGGAAAGCGAATTGGAGAATATGTTGTATATTTGTCGCAAAAGTTTAGTTCGATACCGGTCATTAGCAAACAAAAAACATAATTACGTAAGCATGAAAGTAGGAATAGTTGGCGCAGGAAACATGGGCAGCGCCATTGCTCATGGCCTGCTGCGGTCCAAAGCCGTTGCGCCTGCCGACCTTTACCTGGCAGACGTTCGTCCGGAGCTGCTGCAGCCCTTTGCTGCGCTGGGCGCAAGCACCTCTACGCGCAGCGCCGATGCTGTCGGGGAGGCCGACGTGGTCATTATCGCCGTAAAGCCCTGGGTGGCGCTGGAGGTGCTGCACAAGCTGCGCCCGGCGCTTCGCCCGCAGGCTATGGTGATTTCCATCGCGGCTGGCGTTGCGCTGGAGCAAATGCAGGTGGAGGTGGGGGGGCTCCCCATCTTCAGAGCTATTCCCAATACCGCTACTGCGGCTGGGCAGAGCATGACCTTCATCGCATCGAGCGGCGCGAGCAAAGAGCAGGAGCAGGCGGTGCTGGCGCTGTTCGCCGGCTTGGGCAAAACGATGATCATTGCCGAGCATCAGATGGCAGCCGCTACAGCCTTGTCGAGCTGCGGAGTAGCCTACGCCATGCGCTACATTAGCGCCAACATGAGGGCAGGCGTAGAGCTGGGCTTCGCGCCGGATGTTGCCAAAGAGATTATGCTGCAAACGCTGCAAGGCGCCGTTAGCCTGCTCGCGCTATCGGGCGAGCATCCCGAAACGGAAATAGACAGGGTAACCACCCCCAAAGGATTGACCATCAAAGGTATTAACCAGCTGGAGCATGGCGGCTTCACAAGCGCCATTATCAACGCTGTAAAGGCGGCCATGAGCTGAAAGGCCGAAAATGCCTAACTACCAACTACCAGCTACCAAATGCGTGTTACCATAAAAATAGGCAGCAACGTGCTCACCCAGCCCGATGGGACGTTAGACGCGGAGCGCCTCGAAAATTTGGTAGGCCAAATTGTCCTGCTGCGCGAGCATGGGGTGGAGGTCATTGTGGTATCGTCGGGGGCGGTGGCCTCCGGGCGCAGCGAGATTAAGCCGCGCAAAAAGCTGGACACCGTGCAGGCGCGTCAGCTCTTTTCGGCTGTGGGGCAGGCAAAGCTTATTAACCGCTACTACGAGCTGTTTAGCAGGCATGGCCTTTGCTGCGGACAGGTGCTCACCACCAAGGAAAATTTTCGCTCGCGCCGCCACTACCTCACCATGCAGGGGTGCATTGCAGCCATGCTGGACAACGGCGTTATCCCCATTGTCAACGAGAACGATGCCATATCCGTTACCGAGCTTATGTTCACCGACAACGACGAGCTGTCGGGGCTTATCAGCGAGCTGATGCTGTCGGAGGCGCTTATCATCCTCAGCAACGTTGACGGCATTTACAGCAGCGCACCGGGCACCCCGGGCGCTGAGGTTATTCGCGAAGTGAGCGGAAGGCAAAAGTTAGCGCAGCACATATCTCCCCAAAAATCTGAGTTCGGGCGCGGCGGAATGCTCACCAAGGCAAGCATTGCGCAGAAGGTTGCCGCCGCCGGCATTGCGGTTTACATTGCCAATGGCAGGCGCGACGGCGTGCTGACCGACCTCGTTCTGGGAGAAAAAAAGCCCCTCTGCACGCTGTTTGTCCCCAAGCCAAAGGCTACATCGAGCGTCAAGCGGTGGGTAGCCAACGCCGAGGCTTTTGCCAAAGGCGCCATTGTGGTAAACGACGGCGCAAAGGAGGCGCTGCTCCAAAAAACGGCCAGCGTGCTGCCCGTTGGCGTTGTGCGCGTAGAGGGTGAATTTGAAAAGAATGACGTGGTGAAAATTTTTGACGAAAAAGGAGCGCTGCTGGGCGTTGGGCGCGTTACGACCGGCAGCGACAAGGCGCGGAAAATGCTGGGCAAAAAGGGCGAAAAAGAGCTGATACACTACGACTACCTCCACCTGTATCACGCAATTTATGACGCTATCATTTTGCAGTAGCGCTCAAAAATTTCTTTTGCCACCGCTATCGGGTTGCCCTGCGCTGTGTGGGGATAAGGCGAGGTGGTGGTGGGAGTTGTTGCCCAGGCGTACTCCATGTCAAAAAACTCTTTGGGCGACGGGGTCTCCTTGCCTTCCTTCAGCCGCTCAAAAAAGAGCGTCCAGCGGGGATAGTAAAAATCTTTCAGCAATCCCCCCCACTGTCGGTTGGAGTAGTCGTGCAGCCCGCCGGCGTTTGCCTGACTTTCGCCTCCCCACGTGGTTATCAGCAGGCGGGCATTTTTTTCGTACAGGTCTTTCTCCTCGCCGGTGCTACCCAACGCTCGTGCGTCCTTTATCCACCGCCCGACCATGAAGTCCGGCATGGTATTCATCAGCCGATCCTGCTGCAGGATGATGTCGAGAAAACGTCCGGCAAGCGTATCGCGCAGCGCAGCCTCGCCAGCCTTGTGCGCCGCTGTGATGCGCGTTAGCAGGCCATGCCCGTAGTCGGATAAAACCTGCCGGACAACGTCCACCACGTCGTACTCATAGTTGGCACCCGAAAGCCGGCTGCTCTCCCCCAGCAGCAGCGCCGCGGCGTTGTGCACATCGTTCACATCCCAGTAAATATCAGCTGTTGACCAAGTCGAAACAGAGCGTACCGGCAGCGACGGGCGGGCGCAAAGCGCCGACTCCGAAGCTCCCTGCTGCGCAGTCTTGCAATCGTACACGCTACGCAGCAGCAAGCCCCACGCCTGCGCTGCCGCGTCGCTTTGCTTACCATAGCGCACTTTGGCGTATCCTGCTATCCAATCGGCAGCGGAGAGCTCGGCGGTGCGCCACGGCAGCTCGTACAGCGCTTCGTAGAGCACGGGGTTGGTTTCTATTCCCTCCATCGTGGCGCCAACGCCGAGCATGGTGAGGGGGTGCTGCTCCTTTGCGGCGTAAAAGTCGGCGATGGTGCGCTGCAGGCGACCGTGCAAGCCTGTACGTCCGCCAAAGTTGTGCAGCATGCAGTACACAAATTCGTGCTTGCTGCCGCCTGACTGGGCGTAGCTGCCTCCCCACTTTTTGCTGCCGTCGGAAAACAAATCCAGCACAACCAGCGTACCCGGCGCCAAGGCGTCCAGCGCTTCCCTGCGCGGATTTTCCTGCCACGACTGGATGACCCACTGCGGCGACGGGTGCCCGCTG
>JAIRMD010000217.1 GCA_031258915.1 Prevotellaceae bacterium | reverse complement strand
AGTCGTAAGTTGTAAGTCGTAAGTTGTAAGTTGTAAGTCGTAAGTCGTAAGTTGTAAGTTGTAAGTCGTAAGTCTAAAATTTGAAATCTAAATGCTTGCCAAACGCATTATTCCATGCCTTGATGTTAGGGAGGGGCGGACTGTAAAGGGTATTAACTTTGTCAACATTCGCGATGCGGGCGATGCGGTGGAGCTGGGGGCGGCGTACAGCAGCGAGGGCGCAGATGAGCTGGTATTTTTGGACATTACCGCTTCGCACGAGAAGCGCAAAACTTTTGCCGAGCTGGTGAAAAAAATTGCGCGGCGCATCAACATTCCGTTTACGGTGGGCGGCGGCATCAGCGAGCTGCGGGACGTGGCCACGCTGCTTGCCGCCGGCGCCGATAAGGTTTCGGTAAACTCCGCTGCCCTCCGGCGGCCGGAGTTTATTGATGAAATTGCCAGAAATTTCGGCAATCAGGTTGTGGTATGCGCCATTGACGCTAAGCGCGAGCGCGGCCGGTGGACGTGCTACCTGAACGGCGGACGAATACCGACCGAGCGGGATTTGCTTGGCTGGGCAAAGGAGGCCGAAAGCCGCGGCGCAGGCGAAATACTGTTTACGAGCATGAACCACGACGGCGTGAAGCAGGGCTTTGCGTGCGACGCGCTCGCGCAGCTCTCCTCATCGCTGGGCATTCCGGTTATCGCCTCCGGTGGGGCGGGCAACATGCGGCACTTCGAGGAGGCGTTCACCAAAGGTAAAGCCGACGCGGCGCTTGCCGCCAGCCTATTCCACTTCAAGGAGCTGGAGATTGCCGCGCTGAAAAAATACCTTGCGGAAAAAGGAATTGCCGTGAGACAGGGTACAAAAAAGCAACAGGGTAGCCTTCGCTATGTTGAGTAGCAAACGAAAAATATTCTACGCCATCTGCGCAGCAGCGGGGCTGGCGTGCCTCGCGCTTGCCTTGCTGCGCACCTACGGCGGGGGTGAGGAGTCCTCGCCATTTCCGCTCCCTCCGCTGCCGCAGCTGACCAACGAAACGTTTGCCTTCGCCGAGCTTGAAAAGGTAGATAGCGTAGTGCAACATTTTTTGAAGAGATGGAAGATTAACGGGGCATCGCTGGCCATTGCCAAGGATGGGAGGCTGCGGTACGTAAAGGGGTTTGGCTACGCCGACGTGGAGCTGAAGGCGGAGGTAACCCCCAGCCACGTTTTTAGGGTGGCAAGCGTCTCCAAGCTGATAACGGCAACGGCTGTTATGAAGCTGGTGGAGGAGGGGCAGCTAAGCTTGGACGCGAAGGCGTTTGGCAGCGAAGGAATTTTGAGCGATTCTGCCTTTAGCAAAATACGCGATGAGCGTGCGCTGCAAATTACCGTAAAAAATTTGCTGGAGCACTCCGCCGGATGGGATTCCAGCGAGGCCGACCCCATGTTTATGGGGCACGCCATCGCTGCCAAGCTGCACACTCCCGTGCCTGTTGGCGTTGACAACATTATTCGCTACGCGCTGAGCAGGCCACTGAGCTTCGACGCGGGCGACCACAGCTCCTACTCCAACCTTGGCTACGCCATACTTGGCCGCATCGTCGAAAAGGTTACGGGAACAACCTACGAGGACTACGTGCAGAAGACGCTGCTGCTGCCGATGGGTATTATCAACATGCGCCTTGGCAACAGCTACCCGCCGTACCTATACGCCGACGAGGTGAGCTACTACGATGCGGCGAGGGCAAAGCCCGTCGCGGCATTTGACAACCCGCGCCGCCGCGTGCCGAAGTGCAGAGGCGGTTACGATATTCGCACGCTGGGCGCTGCAGGTGGCTGGGTGGCATCGCCGGTAGCGCTGCTGCGCTTCATGCACTGCATCGACGGCAGGCCGGAGGTGCCCGATATTTTATCGCCAGCCTCAATAAGCAAAATGGTACGCAACGACTCGATTTTTGCCCCGCTGGGCTGGCGGATGGTAAGCGAGCAGCGCTGGATACGCACCGGAACGCTCGCCGGAACCTCGGCCGCCGCTGTGTGCGATACAAGCGGCTGGAGCTGGGCGTTTATTACCAACACTACGTCGAGAAAAGGCGCTGAGTTTCCGTTTGTGGTGGAGGACATGGTGAATGAAGCGCTGCAGCTGCTGGCGCTGCCGGAGGGCGCTATTGAACTAAAAACTAAAAACTAAAAACTAAAAACTAAAAACCAAAAACCAAAAACTAAAAACTAAGAGTTAAGAACTAAAATAATAAATGATGTTTTACTATGACCACAAAATACGGGTGCGCTACGGCGAAACGGACAAGATGGGGGTGGTGTACCACGGCAGCTACCCTCTCTACTACGAGGAGGCGCGTACCGAAATGCTGCGCAGCATAGGACTTTCGTACGTGGAGCTCGAGCGCCGGGGCATCATGATGCCGGTAAGGGAAATGCACGTCCGCTACATCGCCCCTGCACGCTACGACGACCTGCTGACCGTCCACGTGGAGATACGGCAAATGCCCGGCGCTCGCATTGTTTTCCACTACCGGATACTAAACCAGCGCAAAGCGCTCATCAACGAGGCGGAGCTTACGCTCGTTTTTGTGAATATGGAAACCAGCCGCCCCTGCCGCATACCGCAGGATTTCACGGAAGCGCTGGAGCCATACTTCCGCTGACGATGCAGCAAATCGGAATTTACTGCCGGCAATACCCTATTTCTTTAGTAGAATGTAACATTTTCTTTTGCAAATCGTACCCAAAAATACACGATGGTGCGTAATTTTGTTTCCCATAACCCAAGATGCATTTGAATACTTCTGTTTGCCACCGCTTATGCGTGCTGCCCATTGCGCCGGTTGTGCTGGGAATGCTGCTTGGCTGCAATCGCTCGCCGGCCAGCGGGATTGATGTGCAGAAAGCTATCGTTTCGTTAGGCGTTCACGTACACCAAATCAGCATTTACCCAACAATGCTTACCCCCTTTTTGGACGACAAAAATCCGGAGGAGGCCATGCTCAAAAGCTTCCTCAAAACGGCGGATAACCTCCACATCTACTGCCTGCCGACGAAATCGGCGCTCAACGACCTTACGGAGCGATTAGACCACTCCGGCTACGAGCAGCTGCTGAACGTAAAGCAGGACGACCACAGCCTGAGAATTTACGGGGTGAAAAAACGGGAGGAAAGCGTAAGCTCGCTAATTTTGCTGCTCAGCAAAAGTGGCGAGCTCTCCCTCGAAGACCGCAGCTACTCCTGCTACTGCATAGAGGTAATCGGGGCTATCGGCAAGCCGGAGATCAAGCTCTTGGTCAACCTCAACCCTGCCCTCTTTGACCACTACATTCGGCGATTCAACATTCAATTTTGAATCTTCTCTCCACGCACGCCGTCGAAATTTTCGGTAGCACAAATCCTAAAAATTTGCTTACAAAATTTGCTATATCAAGGTAAACCTTTTCTGCGTATATGCAAAGTTTGGTATGGACACGGGTGCATTTCAAATTGTCGCATTTAAGAACGCAGATGACGCAGATGGCGCAGATTTTCATAGATTTTTTTAGCTGCAAAAATCTACATCATCTGCGCCACCTGCGTCTTAACCACCCGGAATTAATGCAGCAACTTGAAATGCACTCCCAATGACGAGAACGCTGCGCCCCCCTCACTTCTTCTTCCTCTGAATGCGGTACTCCACGTTGACCGGAATGTTGCCGGTGGAGTCAGCCGAGCTCCTGACGGTTT
>JAIRMD010000210.1 GCA_031258915.1 Prevotellaceae bacterium | reverse complement strand
ACCTCGCTCGATATGCGGATAAGCTCGCGCTGGATGTACTTCTGCGCAATAATTTTGGCGTGGTAGTCGATGTTGGCCGCCGACCCCACCTTTAGCGTGAGCGACGAAAGGTACTGCGCCCCGCCCACCTCCTCCAGCAGGTTTTCCTTCCGCAGCTCCTGCGTAACCGTGTAAATATCAACAGGCTCTAACCTGTGGGAGAGGCTCGATACGGCGCGAAATATTTTTTGGTGGGCATCCTTGTAAAAGCTCTCCGGCTTCAGCACGTCGAGCACATCTACCACCGCATCCTTTTCGAGCATGGCGGCGCCCAGCACGGCGGCCTCCAAATCGAGCGCCTGTGGCGGGACCTTGCCCAGCTCTAACCCTACGGTGGCTACGCTTACCTCCTGCTTTCTTGCCCGCCTGCGCGGTGTTGCTTCTTCTGCCATTGCTTGGATTTCAGATTTTGGATTTTTGGATTTCAGCCCACAAAGTTACACCTATCCTCTCAAAAGCGGGTAGCGCGCGGCCCTTTTAGTTACCAAAAAAGTACGTTGAAAGCGCGTTGAAAAATCGTTGAAAAAATTTGTTTGCTGAAAACTTTTTCATATCTTTGCCGTTCACCTTTTGTTGATAAACTGTTGATTTCATTTGTGAGCTATTAGTACGTTGCCCAAAAAACATGTCATAGTGGTAGCCGGAGGCCGCGGCGCGCGGTTTGGCGGAGCGGAGCCTAAGCAGCTTTTGCTGCTCAACGGCAAGCCTGTTCTGCTGCACGCCATGGAGTGCTTCTTTGCCTGCGACAGCAGCCTCAGCATGGTGCTGGCGCTGCCCGAAGCGCTGATGGACAGGTGGCGCGACGCTGTCCGGCGCTACGCCGTGAGCGCTCCTCACGCGCTCGTTGCCGGCGGCGCAACCCGCTTTCACTCGGTGCAGAATGCGCTGAGCGCCATCGACGGCGACGGCGACGGCGACGGGCTGGTGGCGGTGCACGATGGCGTGCGCCCGCTGGTGAGCAGCGCCACCATTGCCGCCTGCTTTGAGGCGGCAGCGCGCGAAGGCGCCGCCGTCCCGGTAACGCCGCTCACCGACTCCATCAGGCAGGTCGCGCCGGATGGGGCAAGCGTGGCGGTGAAGCGCGAAAATTTTTGCGCCGTGCAAACGCCGCAGGCCTTCCGCCTCGACGTGCTGCGCAAGGCCTACGAGCAGGAGTTTCGCAGCGACTTTACCGACGACGCCTCTGTGGTAGAAAGCGCAGGGTACAGGGTAGCGCTGGTGGCCGGCAACACCGAAAACATAAAGATTACGCGCCCGGAAGACTTCATCTTTGCGCAGGCAATGGTGGCGGCAATGGGCAGCCAAAGCAGCGGCGTACCGGGCGGAAATGCAAAAAACGAAGAAAAAAATGAAGAAAAATTTTAGGTTTATAGACCTGTTTTGCGGGCTGGGCGGGTTTCACGTAGCGCTCTCGAAGCTGGGCGGGAGGTGCGTCTTTGCGTCGGATATTGACCCCGATTGCAGGCAGGTGTACAAGGAGAACTTTGGGCTGGAGCCTCGCGGAGATATTACTAAGGTGAGCGAAAAGGATATTCCTGCGCACGATGTGCTCTGCGCCGGATTTCCCTGCCAAGCGTTCTCCAAAGCCGGCAAGCGCGAGGGCATGACCGACCCGCGCGGCACGCTGTTCTTTGATATTATCCGCATCATACAGCACCACAAGCCATCGTACCTCATCCTCGAAAACGTGCGCAACCTCGTGGGGCACGACGACGGCAACACGTGGCGCGTGGTGAAGGAGCACCTGCGCGCGCTGGGCTACGTTTTTCCCGACGAGCCTATCATCTTCAGCCCGCACATGCTCGGCATCCCGCAGTTCCGCGAGCGCGTATTCATCCTGTGCCGGCGAAAGGATGTAGCGCGGCGCAGCCTGCAATTCAAAAAACCGCTCAAAAAACCGGAGTGCAACGCCGACAAAATCCTCCTGAAGGGCGACGGCAAAACGCCTAACATATCCCGATATGCGCTATCCGGCAAGGAGATGGAAGTGCTGAGCTTGTGGAACGAATTTGTTCAGGGCCTCAAGCCCCCCCTGCCCACTTTTCCCGTGTGGACGGAGGCGTTCGCGGAGGGCAGCCGCCGCGCCAGCTTGGATAACATGCCCGCGTGGAAGCGCAGCATCATACGCCACAACCGCGAGCTGTACGAGCAGAACAAAAATTTTATCGATGCATGGCTGAAGAAGTGCGCCGCGTGCGCCGCGTTCGTTGGCGCCAAGGCCAAGCTGGAGTGGCAGGCCGGCGAAAACGCCAAGCCCGACATGTGGGAAAATATTTTGCAGTTCCGCCCGTCCGGCATTCGCGTCAAGCGGCCTACCTACTTTCCGGCGCTGGTGGCCATCACGCAAACATCCATCGTGGGCAGGCTGCGCCGGCGGCTTACCCCGCGCGAAACGGCGCGCCTGCAAAGCTTCCCCGACTCCTACAAGCTTCACCCCAACGACCGCGTAGCCTACAAGCAGCTGGGCAACTCGGTTAACGTTGAGGTGGTGCGGTTTTTTGCGCGGCAGCTGCTGGCAAGGGTGGCGTGATTTTGGGGGTGGAAAGCTGTAGGTAGGTAGCATTTATCCCCCCCCCCAAAATCACCATAAATGATGATTGCATAGCCGAGCATCTATCCGTAACTTTGAAGCAAAATTTGAAAGTAAAAATTTGAAATCTACCCCCTCATGCGTTTATCCAAGCTTGCCAACGGCGAAAAGGGCGTAATTCGGAAGGTATTAGGGCGAGGCGCTTTCCGCAAGCACATTACCGAAATGGGCTTTGTAAAAGGCAAGGTAGTGCTGGTGGTAAAGAACGCGCCGCTCAAAGACCCCATCGAGTACTCCATCATGGACTACGCCGTGTCGCTGCGCCGCAGCGAGGCGAGCATGATTGAGGTGGTAACGGAGGAGGAGGCAAAAAAGTTCGACCTGACCACCTCCAGCACGGCAACCATAGAGCAGGCGCTGATGGAAACGGCCAAGGTTGCCGGCGAGGTGATTAACGTGGCGTTTGTGGGCAACCCCAACACCGGCAAAACGTCGCTCTTCAACCAGCTTTCGGGGGCGCACGAGCATGTGGGCAACTACTCCGGCGTAACGGTAGACCTCAAAAGGGCGCAAGTAAAGCTCGACGGCTACACCATCAACCTGGTCGATTTGCCCGGCACCTACTCGCTCACCGCCTACTCCCCAGAGGAGGTATATGTGCGCAAGTACATTGCCGACGAAATGCCCGATGTCATCGTAAACGTGGTGGACGCAACCAACCTCGAGCGCAACCTCTACCTCACCACCCAGCTCATCGACATGGACGTGAAGGTAGTGATGGCGCTCAACATGTACGACGAGCTCTCGCAGCACGGCGACCGCCTCGACCACGAGGCGCTGGGCAAAATGCTCGGCATACCCATCATCCCAACCGTCGGCTCGCGCGGCAGAGGCATGAAGGATTTGCTGCAGGCCGCCATCAAAGCTTACGAGGAAACGTACGCCGTGCAAAAGCCATCGCAGGCGCACCACCACATCCACATCTACTACGGCGCCGGAGTCGAAGAGGCCATTGCCGACCTGCAAAAGCGCATGAGAATTCCGCAGAACGCCGCGCTCTTCGACCGCTACTCTACCCGATTTTTGGCCATTAAGCTCATAGAAAAAGATGCGCTGATTGCCGAGCTGGTGCGCAAGGAGTGCGCCAACGGCGACGAAATTGCTGCGGCTGCGCAAAAGCGCGTGGACATGCTCGAGGAGGAGTTCAAGGAGGACAGCGAAACCATCATCTCCGATGCCAAGTACGGATTTGTGGCCGGTGCCCTGAAGGAAACGCTCCGGTACGGAAAAGAGAACAGGCACAGCCGCACAAAAAAAATCGACAGCATTATCACCGACAAAATTCTTGGCTTCCCCATTTTTTTGCTGTTCATGTGGGGCATGTTCTACGCCACCTTTGCGCTGGGCAGCTACCCCATGGAGGGGATAAACGCCGGCATGGAGGCGCTCGCCGGGTGGCTCTCGGAGGCCATGCAGCCATCCCTCCTCAAAGATTTGCTCATAGAGGGTGTGGTGAACGGCGTTGGCAGCGTCATCGCTTTTTTGCCCAACATCCTAATCCTGTTCTTTTTCATCTCGCTCTTTGAGGACACAGGCTACATGGCGCGCGCCGTCTTCATTACCGACAAGCTCATGCACACCGTCGGGCTGCACGGCAAGTCGTTCATTCCGCTCGTCATGGGGTTTGGCTGCAACGTGCCGGCCATCATGGCCACGCGCACCATCGAAAACCGTACGCAGCGGACGCTCACCATGCTCATCATTCCCTTCATGTCGTGCAGCGCACGGCTCCCGGTATACATCCTGCTCACCGGCGCTTTCTTCCCGCACCACGCGGGCGCCGTGCTGTTCCTTATTTACCTCACGGGCATAGCCTTTGCCATCCTCTCGGCCCTGTTTTTCAGCAAAATCATGTTCAAGGACAAGGGGCAGCCGTTTGTCATGGAGCTGCCACCCTACCGCATGCCCACGCTCAGGAGCATCGTGCGCCACATGTGGCACAAAGGCTCGCAGTACATCCGGCAAATGGGCGGCATCATCCTCGCTGCCGCCATCGTAATTTGGGCGCTCAACACGTTCCCGCTCAGCAGCGCACGCCTCCGCCTGTTCGACGAGCAGGCGGAGGCTGCGAAGGAGCGCTGCGCCGCCGCGCTCGCGCAGGCCAACGCCGACAGCGCGCTGCTGGCTGCCGGCTTGGAAGAGCAGCTGCACGCCATCGCCGTAGAGCGGAGCAGCGCACAGCACGAATACTCATACCTCGGGCGGCTCGGCCACGCCATAGAGCCTGCCATGCGCCCGCTTGGATTCGACTGGAAAATGAGCGTGAGCCTGCTCACCGGCATTGTCGCCAAGGAAACGGTGGTGAGCACGCTCGGCATTATCTATCAGGCCGATGAAGAGGAGGAGGGCAGCACAACGCAGCTCAAGCAGCGCCTGCGCGACGAGCGCTACCGCAGCGGCCCCAAAGCCGGGCAGCCGGCTTTTTCCGGCGTAACCGCCCTTGCTTTCCTCGTCTTCATCCTGCTCTACCTGCCCTGCATTGCCGCCATTGCCGCCATTCGCCGCGAGTCGGGCAGCCGCTGGATATCGCTGCTTGCCGTGCTCTACACCACCGTCGTAGCGTGGCTGGCGGCGTTTGCCGTGCAGCATATCGGGTCGTGGCTGACATCGTAAAATTATAGACTCTAAGCATGTCAAAATCGCCATCTTGATATTATTTAACACGTCAGCAAACTTTTTTGCCAGCTTTATCCGGAACAAAGATATACCTTTGCGCGATTAAAAAATTCAAGCTTTAGAGCATCGAGCAAAAACTTTAGCATGGGGACGCTTAACAACCTATATTCTCATACAGCTTGCGGGGGTAGGCAGCGCTATTTGGTAATGCCAAATAATTTTGCTATCGCGCGCGCGCGCACACGCACACGCACACGCACACGCACACGCACACGCACACGCACACGCACACGCACGCACACACACACGCACACACACACAC
>JAIRMD010000110.1 GCA_031258915.1 Prevotellaceae bacterium | reverse complement strand
TATTCCTTCCCTACATCGACAACAAGGTAGTAGTGGCATCGCAGGATGAGCCTTTTGTATCGGAGCTGCTGGCAAACCTGAAAGCTTTCTCCAACCGCTACAAGTGCAACATCACCATTTACGGACCGAGCGACTGGCAAAAGTACGAAAAAATAGAGACCAACCTTTTTTACGAGCTGAAGCTGCACGTTGCCGCACCCTACTTCACCGACTACACATCAGAAGCTGTAAAGAGGTTTGTGCAGAGCTACCGCTACCGCTACAAAACGGAGCCGTCGCAGTTTGCCTTTCAGGGCTACGACGTAATGCTGTACTTCACCTCCGCCATATACCGCTACGGCAAAAACTTTGAGAACTGCCTGCCTTTCCACCGCGAAGAGCTGCTGCAGTCAACCTACAGCTTTGCCCCCATCATGCCCGGTGGAGCGCGAGAGAATAAAGGCGTTTTTCTCCTGCGCTACACCCCCTGGATAGAGATAGTGCAGTACCGGTAAAAAATTGCTATGGTAGCCGAAAACATAAACCGCATCAAGCAGCGCCTGCCGCCGCACGTAGCGCTGATTGCCGTATCGAAGACGTACGGCGCCGAGTCCATTATGGCGGCCTACAGCGCAGGGCAGCGCGATTTTGGGGAGAGCCGCCCGCAGGAGCTGCTCCAAAAAGCAGCAGCGCTGCCGCCCGATATTCGCTGGCACTTCATCGGCCACCTGCAGAGCAACAAGGTAAAAATGGTGGCGCCTCGCGCCTGCCTTATCCACTCCATCGACAGCGCAAAGCTGCTGCGCGAGGTCAATAAAGCCTGCGAAAAGCTGAGCATCACAGCCCACTGCCTGCTACAGGTGCACGTGGCGCAGGAGGAAGCGAAGTTTGGCTTTCTGCCCGGTGAGCTGCTCGACTACCTGCGCTCCGGCGAGCCGGCCACGCTCCGCAGCGTTCGGCTGTGCGGCACCATGGGCATGGCGTCCAACACCAGCAACATGGAGCAAGTGCGCGGGGAATTTAGGCTGCTAAAGCAACTGCACGGGCAAAGCAAAGCGCTTGCTCCTCAACCCGAGCTGTTCACGCAAATCTCTATGGGCATGTCCGGCGATTACCCTATTGCCGTCGAAGAAGGCGCTACGCTGGTCAGGGTAGGCACGCTGATTTTCGGGGGAAGGTAAAGGATGCTATAAAAACAAAAACCCGCTCTGCACGAGAGCGGGCCTTCTAACCTAAAACTTAACCTATGAAAAAACTCTACTGTGCTTTCGCACGGTACAAAGGTAATTCATTTTTGGAGCTTTGATGCCAAAACAGCGTTAAATTACGTTGTAAAAAACTTATAATCATCCTATATTGCTGTCTATCAACTCTATTATTTTCTGCAAGGCGGCATTCAAGCCGTCGCAATTCTTTCCGCCTGCCGTTGCAAAAAACGGTTGGCCGCCACCGCTGCCTTCTATATGCTGCGCAGCCTTGCGCACAATCTGCGCAGCGTTGAAGCCTTTTTTTACCACATCATCGCCAAGCATGAGCGTAATGGTGGGCTTGCCGCCATGCGCGCTTGCCGCCGCAAAAACGATGTTGGGCGCCGACACCCGCAGCTGAAACGCCAGCTCTTTTGCCAAGTCGGGCGGGACATCGCTCTGCATTTGCACCAGCTTGTACTCGCCCTTATCCACCGCATGGCCCAGCAAGTCGGCCTTGAGCGCAGCAATGCGCTCCCTCATGAAATGCTCCACCTGCTTTTGCAGGTCGGCATTCTCGCCAATTGTTTTTTTTATGGCGGCCACCAGGTTGGGCGTGTTGTTGAAGAACGAGCTTGCCTCCTTGAATATGCCTTGCATAAGGTACACCCGCTGCTCGGCCTGCTCGCCCGTCACGGCCTCTACGCGGCGCACCCCCGCCGACACCGCCGCCTCCGATGCTATCTTGAACAGCCCGATTTGCCCGGTGGCTTTTACGTGCGTCCCGCCGCACAGCTCTACCGAATCGCCCAGCTGGATAACGCGCACGCTATCGCCATACTTTTCGCCAAACAGCGCCACTGCGCCCAGCGCCTTTGCCCTCGCCATCGGTACAGCGCGGTGCTCAACAAGCGCCGAATTTTTGCGGATGAGCTTATTCACCAGCTGCTCCACCTGCATCAGCTCCGCATCGGCCACCTTCTGGAAGTGCGAAAAGTCGAAGCGCAGCGCCGTGGGCGACACCATAGAGCCTTTTTGCTCCACGTGCTTCCCCAGCACCTCGCGCAGCGCGTAGTGGAGCAGGTGGGTGGCCGAGTGGTTGTTGGCCGTTGCCGTGCGCTTCTCAGCGTCAACCACAGCCTGCAGCGGCGCTGCCACGTCTTGCGGCAGCCGCGCGGTGATGTGTATGGTCAGGCTGTTTTCCTTGCGCACGCCCAGCACCTCTATGCGCTCGCCCCTGCTCAGCAGGTAGCCGGTATCGCCGTGCTGCCCGCCGCTCTCGCCGTAGAAAGGCGTTACGTCAAGCGCCACATGGTACTGCTCCTTGCCCCGGCTTTTCGCCTTGCGGTAGCGCACAATGCGGGCTTCGGCCTCGCAGGTATCATAGCCGACAAACTTAAAATCGGCGCCGGATATTACCTCAACCCAGTCGCCCATTTCTACCACCGCAGCGTTGCGGCTCCGGCTTTTTTGCTCGCTCAGCTCCCGCTCAAACGTTTTTTGGTCAACGGCAAAGCCCTTTTCGCGTGCCATGAGCTCGGTGAGGTCAAACGGGAAGCCGTAGGTGTCGTACAGCACAAAGGCGGTTTTGCCGTCAACTTGCGCTTTACCTTCTTTTTGCAGCTTTTCTATTTCGGCATCGAGCAGGCGTATGCCGACTTCGAGCGTTCGCAGAAATGTAGCTTCTTCTTCGGCAATCACCTTTTCCACCAGCGCTTGTTGGGCTTCGATCTCGGGAAAATGTGGCCCCATTTGCGCTACCAGCGCCGGCACCAACTTGTAAATAAACGGCTCGCCGAATCCGAGAAAGGTAAATCCGTAGCGCACGGCGCGGCGCAAAATGCGGCGAATAACGTAGCCGGCCTTTACGTTGCCCGGCAGCTGCCCGTCGGCAATGGAGAAGCTCACCGCCCGCAGGTGGTCGGCAATGACGCGCATGGCAACGTCGCACGAGGCATCGTCGCCGTACTTTTTTCCGCTCAGAGCGGCTATTTGAGCAATGATGGTTTGGAAAATATCGGTATCGTAGCTGCTCGCTTTGCCTTGCAGCACCATGCACAGGCGCTCGAAGCCCATGCCCGTATCAACATGCTTGGCGGGCAGCGCCTCGAGGCTGCCGTTGGCCTTGCGGTTGAACTGAATGAACACCAGATTCCAAACTTCTATCACCGCAGGCAGGCCTTTGTTCACCAGCGTTGCCCCGTCAACCTCGGCGCGCTCGGCGTCGCTGCGCAAGTCCACGTGGATTTCCGTGCAAGGCCCGCAGGGGCCAGCGTCGCCCATTTCCCAGAAGTTGTCCTTTTTGCTGCCGTATACGATTCGCGAAGCGGGCAGGTACTGCCGCCACAGCGCCAGCGCCTCGCTGTCCGGCTCGACGTTGCCGGCCTTGTCTCCCTCAAAAACGGTGGCGTACATGCGCGTTTTGTCAAGCTTGAACACGCCGGTAAGCAGCTCCCAGGCCCAGGCAATGGCCTCCTTCTTGAAGTAGTCGCCAAAGCTCCAGTTGCCCAGCATCTCAAACATGGTATGGTGGTAGGTATCGTGCCCCACCTCCTCCAAATCGTTGTGCTTGCCGCTCACGCGGAGGCATTTTTGCGTATCGGCAACGCGGCGGCTAACGGGCGTGGCGTTACCCAAAAAGTAATCCTTAAACTGGTTCATTCCGGCGTTGGTAAACATCAGGGTGGGGTCATTTTTCACCACCATTGGCGCCGAGGGGGCAATAAGGTGCTCCTTTGATTTGAAAAAATCAAGGAAAGCGCTACGAATTTCTTGCGAAGTCATTATAATTACGAGTTAGGAATTTACGAATACAGCCGGAACATTTTCGCTGCTCCGGCTGCTCTTCTCGCTATCAACTTATGCGATGCTACTTCACCGTATTTACTACAGCTTCAAATGCTTCGGGGTGGTTCATTGCCAGGTCGGCAAGCACCTTCCGGTTGAGCTGCACGCCCTTTGCGCTGAGCTTGCTGACGAACACCGAATACGTTAACCCCTGCGGGCGCACGGCAGCGTTGATGCGCTGAATCCATAGCGAGCGGAAGTTGCGCTTTTTGGTGCGGCGATCGCGGTAGGCGTAGGTTAAACCTTTTTCGACGGTGTTCTTGGCAACCGTCCAAACGTTGCGCCGGGCAAGGAAGTTACCCTTGGCAAGCTTCAAAACTTTTTTGCGCCTCTCCCGTGAGGCTACGCTGTTCACTGAACGTGGCATTTTTTCTTTTCTCCTTTTTGTTGTTATGAATGGTTAGCGGCTCCCCGCTGCGGAGCGCTTTCCTGCTAATTCATTCGGTTAAAAAAATAGTACGCTATGCGCGGTGCTTCCGCTACTTTTTTACAAGCAAATTCCTTACTTGCTTCACGTTGACATCGGCCACCAGCGTAGAGTGCGACAAGTTGCGCTTTTGCTTGGTAGTTTTTTTTGTCAAAATGTGGCGCAAGTAAGCGTGCTTGCGCTTGATTTTCCCTGATCCGGTAAGCGTAAATCTTTTTTTTGCTCCCGAATTTGTTTTCATTTTTGGCATTTTCTTGTTAGTTTAATGATTTCAAATTGCAATTCGATGGCTTACATGGCAGCCTCATTTTTTGGGTTTTGGCGCTAAGATCATGTTCATGCGCTTGCCTTCGAGCTTGGGCAGCATTTCCACCCTGCACCACTCCTCGAGGTCGCTGGCAAAGCGTGCCAGGATAGCTTCTCCCTGATCTTTGAACATAATTTCGCGGCCATGAAAAAAGACGTACGCCTTCACTTTGTCGCCCTCCTTCAAAAAGTTTTCGGCATGTTTGAGCTTGAATGCGTAGTCGTGCTCGCCGGTGTTGGGGCCAAAGCGAATTTCCTTCACCTCAACCCTCACAGAGTTGGCTTTTATTTCCTTCTGCTTTTTACGCTGCTGGTAGAGGAACTTTTGAAAGTCAACGATTTTGCACACGGGCGGGTCGGCCTGCGGCGATATTTCGACCAAATCCAGCTCCATTGCCTCAGCCATTTTCTGCGCCTCCTGCAACGAGCAGACTCCCTGGTTGGCGATGTTGTCGCCCACCAAGCGCACCTGAGGTACATGAATTTCGCGATTAACTCTATACCCCGACGAATCGTTGCGGCGCTGGGGCCTGCCTGCCGCTGGTCTTGGCCTCAATGGTGGCCTGCTGCCACCTTGACGCGGGCTGTAGGACTGAGTCTTTATAAGATTTTCC
>JAIRMD010000205.1 GCA_031258915.1 Prevotellaceae bacterium | reverse complement strand
CATGGCGAGCCGCCGCTGACCTATGAGATTGCCGCCAAAAACGATGTTACGCTCATTGACGCTACGTGCCCTGTTGTGCTGCACTTGCAGAGCTGCATTAGCGAAAGCTACAAAAAAGCAAGGGAGGCAGGCGCCCAGCTGGTGATTTTCGGTCAGCGTGGCCATGCCGAAGTCAACGGTCTGGTAGGGCAGGCAAAGGGCGACGCTACGGTGCTGGAGAGCGTGGACGAGCTGCACCTGCTGGATTTTTCGCGCCCCATTATTCTGTACTCGCAAACCACAAAAAGCTTGGAGCAGTTTGCGCTGCTTTGCAGCGAAATTCGGAAGCATTTGCAGCCGGGCTTGCTGTTTGAGGCGCACGACACCGTTTGCCGGCAGGTATCGCACCGCAAGCCGCACCTGCGCCAGTTTGCGCGGAAGCACGACGTGGTAATTTTTGTGAGCGGATACAACAGCTCCAACGGCAAGGAGCTCTACCAGGCGTGCAGCGAGGCCAACAGGCGCAGCTACATGGTGCAGGACGGGAATGATTTGCAGGCACCGTGGTTCGAGAACTGCAGCTCGGCAGGCGTATGCGGCGCCACCTCTACGCCGCGCTGGCTAATGAACGAGGTGGCGGAGGCAATAGCGTCTCACCCTACGCCCAGAACGTAATGCTCAAAAAACCGCAGCAGCTCTATCAGCAGCGCAATGCCCATGTGAATGATTACCCCACCCCAAATGTGCCGCGTTTGAAACGCCAGCGCCCCCAGAAAATACCCGCCAAACATGGCCGAGATTGCCTCCAGCGCCGGCTTCCCGAAGTGCAGCGCCACGTATGCCGCCACCATAGGCAGCACGGCGCTTCGCCCAAGCATTGCCGCCATCCCGATGACCAAGGCGCCGCGAAAAAGCAGCTCTACCATCACAAAATCTGCCATGTAAACGGCCTCGAACATCAGCGTATTGAGCCACGCAGGGCGACCGAAAACATCCTCAAAAAACCACGGCTCGTAGCTGGGGTAGTACGACAGAAAATCGTCGGTGAACGACGCAAAAACCAGCAAAGGTGCTACCGCCACGTACAGCCACAGGTAGGCCCTTACGTGATGGTTGCCGCGGCAAAGCCCGTATAAACCTTTTACCTTTTTGTCGAAGAAAATGCGCAGCACAAGCAGCGCGGGAAGGGTAAACGTAAGGTTGCGTACGCGCCACATCGCCTTGAATACGTAAGACTGCTCAACAGACGAATACCCCGAAAGGTCAAGCGCTGTGCGCCACGAGAAAGCATCGGAGACGCTGAGCAGCAGCATTAGCAAAAGCGCCTTGGCGTAAAACGCAGGGTTGCGCAGCGCGGCGTACTTGCACCTGAAGGCGAGCGTGGGGATGGCAACCAGAAAGTAAATCCCTGCGTAGCGCAGGATATGGTTGGCGTAAACGTTGCCAAGCGGAGCTACTCCAAGCTCAAACCTGTGCCCCCACTCCGTGCCGTACATCAGCGCAACGCTGCACGCCACCAGCAAAACCGTATAGGCGTACGCCCACAGGTTGAAATCCTGACGGACAAATGCTGCAAAGCTCGAGAAAAGTAGCTTGAGGCTGTTTTTCATGTTTTCTGCTGGAGGGCGGTGATTTCTCAACGAAAAAAAAAGCAACACGCTAATAGAAATTGCAGCATGTTGCCTTTCCCGTGCCCAGAACAAGAGTCGAACTTGCACACCGTAACCGGCGCCACCCCCTCAAAGTGGTGCGTCTACCAATTTCGCCATCTGGGCTTTTTTGTACAACCTTGCCACGTGCCCGAAACAGGACTCGAACCTGCACAGCCTTGCGACCGCTAGTCCCTGAAACTAGTGCGTCTACCAATTCCGCCATCCGGGCTTTTGATTTTGGGTAGCAAAAGTACAAAAATATTGCGATATAAAAAACTATTAGGGTAAGCGCATCTTAATTTGCGTGAAACATTGCGCCAATCCATTGATTGCCAAAATTATACAAATTCTACCTCCTTAAACCCAAAGGTGCGCCGCTTGCCGTCGAGGGTTTGCAGCGCCAGCTCACCGCTCGGCAGCGCTGCGGCGATACGCGCCGCGAAAACTTCGCTGCCGCACCGGTAGGCGTAAAATCCGTCGCCGCGGTAGAGGAGCGAGGCGTAATTGTCGTCTATTTTTGCAAAATCTTTTTTGCGCACGGCTTCCTTCAGCCATTCGTAGCATTCCAGAATATCGCTTACCAGCGTTGTCGCCTCGCGCTTTACGTTGCGCACTTCTCCGTCGCACAGCAGCATTGAGGTAGCGTTTGGGGCGTGTGCAAATTGTCGCTGGTTTACGTTTAGCCCAACGCCAGCCACCGACTGGGTAATGTACGCATCGCTAATGCTCTGCTCGATGAGGATGCCGCAAATCTTTTTGTCGTTTACGTAGATATCGTTAGGCCACTTGACGGTAGCCTTTATGCCTTCCCTGAGCAGGTAGCCGGCTACGCCCAGCGATACGGCTTTGGAAAGGTAAAACATGCTTTCGGCAGGCAGGAACGTAGGGCGCAGCGCAATGGAGAGCGTGAGGTTAAGCCCCGCCTCGCTCTCCCAGCGAGCATGCTGCTGCCCTCGCCCGTTCGCTTGGTACCGCGCAGCTACGGTAGCGCCCTCCGGGCAGCCCTGCGCCAGCAGTTCCAGCGCCTTGTCGTTGGTCGATTCGAGCTGATCGAAAAAAAGCAAATTCATAAGCTTTGAAGCGATGAAAAAAAACTCGGCCCGCAACCGCACCAGTGCTGGCCGAGCTTTTGTGTAGCCTTGCTAACGCGCTGCTAAGGGTAAAGCAGCGCGGCTACTTTTCCGCGAAAAAGTCTTTCACCTCGTTGTTGTGCACAACCTCCTCCTTGAAGGCGTATGCGCCTGTTTTTTCCGATTTGACCAGCTTGATGCACTTGGTGTAGCTCTTTGCCGAAGCTTTGTCGGCCTTAAACGATGCAACTGCTTTCTTTGCCATATGCTATGCCTATTTAATAAGTTTACAATTAAGTATTTACGTAAGCATTACCCGTGCGTGCTTTGCTACTTTATTTCGCGGTGCACGGTTACCTTTTTCAGGCAGGGGTTATACTTTCTACGCTCCAGCTTGGGCGTATTTTTTTTGTTTTTGGTGGTAATGTAGCGCGACGTACCGGGCACACCGCTTTCTCTTTGCTCGCTGCACTCCAGAATTACCTGTACTCTATTACCTTTACCTTTCTTTGCCATTTTTTTACTGCCTTTATTGTTTTTAGTAAATGGAAATCAACCCCTTGGCCTGCGCCTTATCCAGCACGGCTTTCAGCCCATTTTTGTTGATGGTGCGAATACCTGCCGCCGAAACCTTGAGCGTTACCCAACGGTTTTCGTCCTCCAGCCAGAATTTTTTGGTGCGAAGGTTAGGCTCAAACTCGCGCTTGGTTTTAATGTTGGAGTGCGATACGTTATGGCCACGCTGCACGCTTTTTCCGGTAACTTGACAAACTCGTGACATTACTTTTTTGCTATCTTGTGAATAAAAAAATCTACGTTCATAATTTTGAGGGTGCAAAGATGAGAATTTTATTTCAACTCTCAAAGTTTTTTTTGCAAAAAAACGTCGAAACGAGGGGGAAAAATTTGCGATTGACCAAATTAAAGCATACCTTTGCCCCCGCTTTTGACAAAAAAGCCCCTGATTCAGTAGCTCAGCCGGTAGAGCACATCCCTTTTAAGGATGGGGTCCTGGGTTCGAATCCCAGCTGGATCACCAAACCGCAGCGCTATACCGTAATAGCGCTGCGGTTTTTGCTTTGCGGTATAAGGACTTGAGACGTTTTTGAAAAACACGGAAAATACATTAGACGGATGCATTTCAAATTGTCGCCCAAGCAATCCCGTAGAGGTAGGGTATTCAGAGGTGATGAAATTTTTCTTGCAAAAATCAGCAGAAAAAAAACAGACTGCTCTGAACACCCTACTCTGCGGGTTTGGCATCAGCATTGGAGTCGGAAAAAGCAACCCCGTCGCCTGAAATATACGCATAGCAAATTGATACTAAATTAATTAAAAAGAATCATTGTCATTTAGTCGGTCAGTAGCGATTTTTTTTGTAACTTTACAAGTTAGTTTCCGGCGCTTATGCTCCACCGATGAATATGGGTGTAACGCCGTGACGCTACGTAAAGTGCTGCTTTTTTTGATATTTGCAATACCATTTTTTTGATGATATTTTTTTGATGATACGCAAGGAAAAACAACCCTCAGCCGCCGCCGCCGCGAAGCAGCTGTGCAGCGCCATAGCCAAAGCTATGCTCGACAAAAAAGCGCAGAATGTGGTGAGCCTCGACCTTAGCGCAATTGACGGCGCAATAGCGACCTGCTTTGTGCTCTGCAACGCCGACTCTACCACGCAGGTTGAGGCTATTGCCGACAACGTGGAGGAGCACGTGCGAAAAGTTTTAGGGGAAAAACCTGTGCGCCGCGAGGGGTTTGAAAATGCTATCTGGATAATATTTGACTACGTGGACGTAATGGCGCATATTTTCCAAACGGAAGCCCGCAGCTTTTACCGCCTCGATTCGCTATGGGCCGATGCCAAGCAGCAGCGCTACGCCGACGAGCCTCAAGCGGCGCAAAAAAGCCCCGCGCCTGCAAAAACAAAAACAAAAAAAACAAAAAAAGCAGCAGCAAAAAAGGAATCAACAGCCGTTAAAATAAAAAAATCAAAAACATAAAAGTAAACAACCTCAACATGACGATGGAGCAAAACAACCCAAAGACGAGGCAACCCACCGAAAGAACACCGCGAGGTAGCGGTAACGGTAAGCCCAACAACTACGTATGGTGGATTTACGGCCTGATTATGGCAGGTGTATTCGGTATTCATTTTTTCTACACCTCCGGCAACCCTGTAGAAACGACGTGGCGGGAGGTTCGCACCAAGATGATAGCAAGCGAAGATGTTTCCCAAATTGTGGTAATCCTCAACACCCTCAAGGTTGAAGTGTACCTCAAACCCGACAGGATAGAGAAGTACGCAAGCCGGTTTAAGGGAGCTTTTGATTCGCCTGCAAAGCAAGGGCCGCACTTCTTTTTCTCTATTGGCGACATCAAAGCATTTCA
>JAIRMD010000094.1 GCA_031258915.1 Prevotellaceae bacterium | reverse complement strand
AATGGCCGTATCGCCGGCTAAGCGCTTGAGGGGATTCATGCTGTGCTGCTCGTTTTTGTTGCGCAAAAGTACATGAAAAACTCAGGATTTCCAAGTGCACACAGCAAAAAAAGCTTCTTCCCTCTGTAATTTTGCTTCCCGCATGATTTTCTGCCATTTTTCTTTATCTTTGTGCTTTGGCAGCCGGTTTTTGCGTTACCGCCTGTCTGAAATTTGAAATTTGAAAATCTGAAATCTTTTGAGCGATGAGCAACTTTTTTTCCTCTGCGACCCTTTGCGTCGCTATATGCGCTGCTGCGCCGGGCGTATTTTGCGCCGAAAATTCGCGCCAGCTGGAGCGCCTCGACCGAGGAGTAGTGGCGGTTGCGCGCGACTCCGGCATCTTTGTTAGCTGGCGGCTGCTGGGCGACGACGACCCGCAAGCGCTCTTCAACCTGTACCGCAACGGTGAGAAGCTCAACAGGCAACCGTTGGCGGGAGCTACCTGCTGGACGGATGCTACGGGCACGCCTGCGGACAGATATGCCGTGAAAACCCTCGCCAACGGCGAGGAGGTTGCCGCCTCGCGGCAGGTGGCTCCTTGGGAGAAACCCTACATGACGCTACAGCTCAACCGTCCGCCGCTGAGCTTAGACTCCGCCGTGCTTAGCGCAATGCAGCAGCGGCTGGAGCAAAGGCTGTGGCAGCAACCGGAGCAGAGGCAGGAGCGCTGGCAGCCCGGCTACTTCCCCAACGATTGCAGCGTGGGCGACCTTGACGGCGACGGCGAGTACGAGATCGTCGTGAAGTGGAACGCCCGCGCTAACGACAACGCCCACGCGGGCATGACCGACCCCGTGCTGCTGGATGCCTACAAGCTCGACGGCGCTCATCTTTGGCGGATTGACTTGGGGATAAACATCCGCGCGGGAGCGCACTACACGCAGTTCATGGTGTACGATTTGGACGGCGACGGAAAGGCAGAGGTGGTTTGCAAAACAGCGCCAGGAGCAAAGGACGGGCAGGGGAAAAACGTCATTCTCGGCAGCGACGACCCCAGCGCCGACTACCGGAGTGAGGCGGGGTACATACTCTCCGGCCCGGAGTACCTCACCGTGTTTAGCGGCGCTACGGGGGCGGAGGTAGCAACCATCCCCTACAACCCGCCGCGCGGCAACACCATGCGCGAAACGTGGGGCGACGACAGGGGCAACCGTGTTGACCGCTTCCTTGCCTGCGTTGCCTACCTCGACGGTGCGCACCCCTCGGTGGTGATGTGCCGCGGATACTATACCCGCGCCGTGCTGGTGGCTTACGATTTTGATGGAAAAACGCTCAAAGAGCGGTGGGTGTACGATTCCGGCTCGGAGCAAGACGTAAAAAACACGGCCTACGGGCAGGGCAACCACAGCATCGCCGTTGGCGACGTTGACGGCGACGGGTTCGACGAAATCATCTACGGCGGTGCCTGCATCGACCACGACGGCACGCTGCTCTACTCCACCGGCCTGGGGCATGGCGACGCGCACCACCTCTCCGACCTCGACCCCGACCGCCCGGGGCTGGAGCTTTTTGACGTTCACGAAACCAAGCCAAGCCCCGCCGGAGTGGAGCTGCGGGATGCCCGCACGGGCGAGCTCCTCTTTGGTCGCCCCACCGCGATAGATGTGGGGCGAGGCTTGGCTGCCGATGTTGATTCCAGCCATCGCGGGTTTGAGTTCTGGAGCTCGGCGAGCGACAGCGTTTACAGCATCAAGGGCGAGGTTATCTCCACCCGCAAGCCCTCGGTCAACTTCCGCATCTACTGGGATGGCGACCTGCAGGACGAGCTGCTGGACGGTACCAGAC
The DNA here is from genome assembly GCA_031258915.1 of Prevotellaceae bacterium. Classification (GTDB taxonomy): domain Bacteria; phylum Bacteroidota; class Bacteroidia; order Bacteroidales; family UBA932; genus JAITMY01. Next base: position 9,904 of record JAIRMD010000094.1, on the reverse strand, counting down.
TCGACAAGTGGGACGGCAAAAAGGCCGTCCGCTTAGTGAACTTTGCCGACTTCGGGGCGCGCTCCATCAACGGCACCAAGCAAAACCCCTGCCTGAGCGCCGACATCTTTGGCGATTGGCGCGAGGAGGTCGTCCTCTACGACGGCAGCGACCCGAGCAAGCTGATGATTTTCACCACCACCATCCCCACCACCCGCAGGATGCCTACCCTCATGCACGACCCGCTGTACCGCCTCGGCGTGGCCACCCAGAACGTGGCCTACAACCAGCCGCCGCACTTGGGAAGGTACATAGGAAAGTGAGCGCTCGCTCAGCTTGGCAAAAGCTATCCGGAAAGCAGGTGAAAATCGCAGGGAAAAAATCAGGATTTTTGCTTTGCCATTAGCGAGCCGAGAGCAATGGAGTAAAACTTGGTAAGGGCTGTATCTCCGCGCGAGGTGAGTACGCATGGCGCTTTTGCACCGACTACAATGCCGGCCAGCTCCGCCTTTGCCAGCTTGGTTGCAGCTTTGAAAAAGACGTTGGCCGATTCTATGCTCGGAAATACTAAGCAATCGGCATCTCCGGCCACAGGGCTGTCGAGCTTTTTGATTTCAGCCGATTCCTTATCCAGCGCCACGTCTATTGCCAGCGGGCCGTCGACGAGCGCGTTCCGAATTTGTCTGCGGTCGGCCATTTTTGCGATGATAGCGGCGTCCACGCAGGCCTGCATACCGGGCAGCATCTGCTCTGTGGCCGCAATGAGGGCAACCTTCGGTTTGTCGATGTCAAGCAGCCGCGCCACGCTAATTACGTTGTTGGTGAGCGTAATTTTTTGCGCCAGCTCCGGCGCGGGAATAACGGCAATATCGCTCAGCGTAATGAGCTTGTGGTAGGAGGGTATTTCGAGCACGCACACGTGGCTCAGCGTTGCCTTTGGAGGAAGCAGCCCCGTTTCCTTATTGAGGATAGCGCGCATGTACTTATCGGTGCTCACCAGCCCCTTCATGAGGATGTCGGCCTCGCCGCTGCGCACTATTTCCACCGCCTTGGCGGTAGCTTTTACCTCGTCGGCTTCCGGCACAATGCGGAGCTTGCCTGCATCTATTTTTTCGGCGCTGCATACGGCTTTGATGGTAGCTTCGTCGCCCACCAAAATGCCGTCCACAAGCCCCCGCTCAACCGCCATGCTGACCGCGCCAATAGTATGCAAATCGTTGGCGTAGGCCGCCACCAGCTTTTTTTTACCGCCAGCTTTTACTTTCTCTACCAGCTGCTCTAATTTTGTTATCATGCTCTATATCAATTTATAATTATACTATATGCTGTTAATTACGCATTACGTACCTCATGCCGCACAGCGTTCATGGTATCCATAGCGATAACAAGCTCTTCGTTGGTGGAAACGGCCATGATTTTCACCTTTGACGATGGCTTGGAGATGAGCATGTCTTTTCCCCGCCCTTCCCTGTTCAGCTCGCTGTCGAACTCTACGCCGAGGTAGTCGAGGTTGCTGCAAACGCTTGCCCGCACCCAGTCGTCATTTTCGCCCACTCCGCCGGTGAAGACAATGATGTCGACCTTTCCCATAGCCGCCACGTGCGCTCCAATGAACTTCCGGATGCGGTACACGAACATGTCGCGCGCCAGCTGCGCCATTTCGTTGCCGCTGTGCGCCGCCTGCCCCAGGTCGCGCATGTCGCTCGACAGGCCGGATATGCCGTACATGCCGCCCTGCTTGTTGATAAGGTCGTTCAGCTCGTTGAAGCTCATATTTTCCTTTCCGGCAATGTAGAGCAGCGCACCCGGATCTATGGCGCCGCTGCGCGTTCCCATGATGAGGCCGTCAACCGGCGTAAAGCCCATTGAGGTATCGCAAGATTTGCCTTGCTTTATGGAGGTTATGGAAGCGCCGTTCCCCAAGTGGCAGGTTACAATATTCACCGCGCTGAAGTCCAGCCCTAAGATTTTGCAGGCTTTTTGCGCTACGTACTGGTGGCTGGTGCCGTGAAAGCCGTAGCAGCGAATGCGGTATTTTTCGTAGTAGCGGTACGGAATGGCGTAGAGGTACGCATGTCTCGGCATGGTTTGGTGGAATGACGTGTCGAACACTGCAACCTGCGGCGCTTTGGGCAGCAGCGCCTCCATCGAGAGTATGCCCTGCAGGTTGGCGGGGTTATGCAGCGGCGCCAGCTCCGCGCATTTTTCTATGGCGGCCTTTACGTTTTCGTCCACCAGTGCGCTCTCCGTAAAGTATTCGCCGCCGTGCACCACGCGATGCCCCACCGCATTCACCTCGTCGAGGCTTGCAATGACGCCATGCTCGGGATGCACCAGCGCACTCAGGATAAGGTTAATGCCCGTTGTGTGGTCGGGGATGGGCTGCGCGGCGGAGTAGCTTGCCCGGCCGCTTGGCTTATGGGTAATGGCGCCTTCGGCAAGCCCTATGCGCTCTACAATGCCTTTTGCCAGCAGCGTGCTGGTTTCGGCATCATCCATCTTCATTATTTGGTATTTAATGGAGGAGCTGCCGCAGTTTAAAACAAGAATAACCATACGCTAATTTTTTTTAGGGGGTAATCCAGCGGGCGTAAAGGTAAATATTTTTTTTCAGCTGGGGCGTACGGGCAAAAAAAATAGTTATGAACACGGCTTTAGCTCATTGCAGCCTGAGCTCGGGGTAAGAAAAGTAGCGGGCGCTATTCTTTTTTTTTTGTACCTTAGCAGCCTAAAGTAAGTTCAATAACCCTTTTAAGCTCAATTCGCATGAAACCATTTTACTTTTTTGCTTTGAGCGCCGCGCTTGCGCTTGGCGCGTGCACTTCCGAGCCTCAACGACCGCGCTTGTCGCTGTGGTATAGCCAGCCTGCCGCCGAATGGCTGGAGGCATCGCCCATCGGCAACGGGCGCTTGGGGGCTATGCTCTACGGCGGCGTAGATACCGACCGCATTGCCCTGAACGAAATCACCCTGTGGTCGGGGCAGCTCGACGAAAATCAGGATAAACCTTTCGGCAAGGAGAAGCTCGCCGCGCTCCGCAAGCTGTTTTTTGCGGGTAAGCTCTCCGAAGGCAACCGCATCGCCTCCGAGCACCTGCGCGGAAGCTACAGCTCCTTTGGCACGCACCTTCCGCTGGGCGACTTGAAGCTCTGCTTTGTGCACGCAGGCGGGCAGCCGTCGGGCTACAGGCGAGAGCTCAACCTCAAGAATGCGGTGGGCGAAGTAACCTACAGCGTTGGCGGCGTGAGGTACAGGCGGGAGTACTTTGCCAGCAACCCTGCCGGGGTGATTATCGTGCGGCTGTCGGCAAGCAAGCCCAGGTCCATCTCCTTCGACGCAGATATGGACTTGCTCCGCCAGTCGAAGGTTACCACCGCCGACGGGCAAATTGCGTTTTCGGGCAAAGTAGCCTTCCACATGCACGGCCCCGGCGGCGTTGACTTTGCAGGCAAAGTAGCCCTCGCGGTCAGCGATGGCAGCTTGGCTATCCTCAATAACGCTCTGTCGGTAAGGGAAGCCACCGCCGTAACCATTGCCGTTGACGTGAGAACGAGCTACAAAAGCGAGGATTACCGGACGCTGTGCGACGAAGCTGTGGCGGCGGCGCTGGCAAAAGGGTACAAGGCGCTGAAAGCCGAGCACGTGAAGGACTACAGCAGCCTGTTCGACAGAGTAGACCTGTTTTTGGGCAGCAGCAGCGCAGATAACCTCCCCACCGACCTCAGAATTAAAAGGGTAAAGGAGGGGCAACCCGACGTTGGGCTGGACGCTCTGTTTTTCCACTACGGGCGCTACCTCCTGATTGCCTCCTCGCGGGCAAGCTCTCCGCTACCCGCCAACCTGCAAGGCATCTGGAACGACAACCGCGCCTGCCACATGGGATGGACGTGCGACTACCACTTAGACATCAACACCGAGCAAAACTACTGGCTGGCCAACGTGGGCAACCTGCACGAGTGCCACCTGCCACTGTTTGCCTACACCAAAGACCTCGCCGCGCACGGCGAAAAAACGGCGCAAAAGGTTTACGGCTGTCGCGGCTGGGCTGCCCACACGGTGGCCAACGCGTGGGGCTACTCTGCGCCTTCGCAGAGCATTGCGTGGGGGCTGTTTCCTGCGGCAGGCTCGTGGCTGGCTTCGCACCTGTGGCGGCACTACTGCTACACGCAGGACAAGGAATTTCTGAGGGCGCAGGCCTACCCCCTCCTAAAGGGCAACGCCACCTTCCTGCTCGACTACATGGTGGAGGCCCCCGCCACCGGCTACCTGATGACAGGCCCGAGCATTTCGCCCGAAAACGGATTTTGGTACAACGGCGAGAGGCTGTCGGCCTCCATGATGCCTGCCGGCGACAGGCAGCTGGCGTTTGACATGCTGACAGCCTGCGTAGCGGCTTCGGAGGCGCTGGGGCAAGATGCGGACTTTGCCGACAGCCTGCGCACCGCCCTCTCCAAGCTGCCCCCAATGAAGATAGGCAAAAACGGTGCCCTGCAGGAGTGGTTTGAGGACTACGAGGAGGCGCATCCTAACCACCGGCACACGACCCACCTGCTGGGGCTGTACCCGCTTTCGCAAATCTCGGTGGCGAAAACGCCCCACCTCGCGGAGGCCGCCGCCAAAACCATAGAGAACCGCCTGAACGCCGAGGGATGGGAGGATACCGAGTGGAGCAGGGCAAACATGCTTTGCTTCTACGCCCGCCTCAAGCAACCGCAAAAAGCCTACGAAAACCTCAACAGCCTGCTGGCAGAATTTGCGAGGGATAACCTGTTTACCGTAGCGCCGGGCGGTGTTGCCGGCGCAGAGCAGGACATCTTTGAGTTCGACGCCAACCAAGCAGCCCCCGCAGGCATTGCCGAAATGCTGGTGCAGAGCTTCGACGGCTACATTGAGCTTCTCCCCGCCCTGCCGGAGCAGTGGAGCGAGGGCTACTTCAGAGGGCTGTGCGTGGAGGGCGGCGCCGAAGCCGACTTGCGCTGGCGGAAGGAAGGCGTGCAAGCGGCGACCATCAGAGCAAAGGCCAGCAACCGGTTTGCCGTGAAGCTGCCGATGCCCCAAAAGCAGTGCAAGCTGCTGCTAAACGGCCAACCACAGAGCTGCGCGCCGGACGAAAATGGCGTGGTAAGGGTGAGCTTAAACACCGGAGATGTTTTGGAAATGCAGTATTAACCCATAAGGGGAATAGCGTAAAAGCAAAGGCCTGCTATGCGAGCGCATCGCGTAGCAGGCCTTATTGCAGAGCTGAAAAAAATGCGTATCTTTGCTGCGCCCTGCCCCGACCGGCGTAAGCAGATGTAAGCACTTGAGCCGCAGGCAAGCAGTCTGAATTTATAACACTCAATCCATGTTAAGCCATAAAAAAAAATGCCTGATGCTTGAGGATGGCAGCCGGTTTACGGGCTACAGCTTTGGCGCAGAGGCATCGGCGTCGGGCGAGGTGGTTTTCAACACCGCGATGACGGGCTACCCCGAAAGCCTCACCGACCCGTCGTACTCGGGCCAAATCTTGGTCGTCACCTACCCGCTGGTGGGCAACTACGGCGTTCCGCGCGCCGAGTCGTCGGGCAGCATCCCGCTCTTCTTCGAATCCGACCGCATCCACGTCAAGGCGCTCATCGTATCGGACTACTCCTTTGAGTATAGCCACTGGAACGCCGCGCAGAGCCTCGACAGCTGGCTCAAGGAGCACGGCGTGCCGGGGGTTTACGGCGTGGACACGCGCGAGGTTACCAAGGTCATCCGCGAGCGCGGGGCGATGCTCGGCAGGGTGGTGGCGGAGGGCGACGGCGAACCTGCCGAGTTCTTCGACCCCAACCGCGAGAACCTCGTGGCGCAGGTGAGCACAAAGGCGGTGCAGACGTTTGGCAGCGGGAGGTACAGGGTGGCGCTGGTGGACTGCGGCTGCAAGTACAACATCATCCGGTGCCTGCTGCGGCGCGATGCCACCGTAACGCTCGTGCCGTGGGACTACGACTTTACGGCGCTCGACTACGACGGCGTGATGATTTCCAACGGCCCCGGCGACCCGCAGCTGTGCGGCGCCACCGTGGCGAACATAAAAAAGGGCATGGCGACGGGCAAGCCCATCTTTGGCATCTGCATGGGCAACCACCTGCTGGCGCTGGCGGCGGGCGCCACCACCTACAAGCTCAAGTACGGCCACCGCAGCCACAACCAGCCCGCCCTAAAGGTGGGCACCAGCACGGCGGTCATCACCTCCCAAAATCACGGCTACGCCGTCGACCCGGCGAAGCTCGATGAGGGCTGGGAGCCATACTTCGTAAACCTCAACGACGGCACCAACGAGGGCATTCGCCACACCTCAAAGCCCTTCTTCTCCGTCCAGTTCCACCCCGAAGCCTCCAGCGGCCCTGTGGACACGGAGTTCCTGTTTGACGATTTTATGGAGAGCATCAAAAAAAGCATTAAGGAAAAATCTAAATAGCGCAGCATCAGCATCAAAATATAGTTCGCAACCCGTAATTCATAATTTCCATGTGCCATTCACGCAGCAGCGTAAAGAAAGTCGTTCTCTTAGGTTCGGGGGCGCTCAAAATAGGCGAGGCCGGCGAGTTTGACTACTCCGGCTCGCAGGCGCTCAAGGCGCTCAAGGAGGAGGGCATAGAAACCATCCTGATTAACCCCAACATTGCCACCATCCAAACGTCAGAAAACGTTGCCGACAAGGTTTACTTCCTGCCGGTAACGCCGGAGTACGTAGAGGACGTTATCGCCCGTGAGCGGCCGCAGGGCATCCTGCTTGCCTTTGGCGGGCAGACGGCGCTCAACTGCGGGGTGAAGCTCTTCCAAAGCGGTGCGCTGGCGAGGCACGGCGTGGCCGTGCTGGGCACGCCCGTGCAGGCCATCATCGACACCGAAGACCGCGAAAAGTTCGTGAGCAAGCTGGGCGAAATTGGCGTAAAAACCATCAAGAGCGAGGCCGTAACCTCCGCGAAGGAGGCCAAGCGCGTGGCAGCCCGGCTGGGCTACCCCGTCATCATCCGCGCCGCCTACACGCTCGGCGGGCTCGGGTCGGGCTTTTGCGACAACGAGGAGGAGATGGAGGCGCTGGCGCAAAAGGCCTTCACCTACTCGCCGCAAATACTCGTCGAAAAGTCGCTAAAGGGCTGGAAGGAGGTGGAGTACGAGGTGGTGCGCGACCGCTACGACAACTGCATCACCGTGTGCAACATGGAGAACTTTGACCCGCTGGGCATCCACACCGGCGAGAGCATCGTGGTGGCGCCGTCGCAAACGCTCACCAACAGCGAGTACCACAAGCTGCGCCTGCTGGCCATAAAAATCATCCGGCACATCGGCATTGTGGGCGAGTGCAACGTGCAGTACGCCCTCGACCCCAGCTCGGAGGACTACCGCGTGATTGAGGTGAACGCCCGCCTGTCGCGCTCGTCGGCGCTGGCGTCAAAGGCTACGGGCTACCCCCTCGCCTTTGTAGCCGCCAAGCTGGGGCTGGGCTACGGGCTGCACGAGCTCAAGAACTCAGTAACGAAAAGCACCACCGCTTGCTTTGAGCCGGCGCTCGACTACATCGTCTGCAAAATCCCACGCTGGGACTTGGGCAAGTTCAAGGGCGTATCGCGCGAGCTGGGGTCGAGCATGAAGTCGGTGGGCGAGGTGATGGCCATCGGGCGGTGCTTCGAGGAGGCCGTGCAGAAGGGGCTGCGCATGATTGGGCAGGGCATGCACGGATTTGTGGCCAACAAGGAACTGGCGGTGGGCAACATCGACGAGGCGCTGAGCCACCCCACCGACAAGCGCATCTTTGTCATCGCCTACGCCCTGCACAAGGGCTACAGCGTGGAGAAAATCCACGAGCTGACGAAGATTGACCGCTGGTTTCTCGAAAAGCTGCGCGGCATTGTCGCCATGGAGAAGGCGCTGGAGGCGTACTCGAGCCTCGAAAGCCTCCCGGACGAACTGCTGCGCGGGGCAAAGCAAAAAGGATTCTCGGACTTTCAGCTGGCGCGAACCGTGCTCAAGGCCAAGAGCAGCGCCATAGAGAGCCGGATGATGGAGGTGCGCAGGGCGCGCAAGGAGCGCGGCGTTACGCCGGTAGTGAAGCAGATAGATACGCTGGCGGCAGAGTACCCCGCACAAACCAACTACCTCTACGTAACCTACAACGGCGCGGCGCACGACGTGCCCTTCCCCAGGGATGGCCGCGACGTGGCCGTGCTCGGCTCGGGCGCCTACCGCATCGGCAGCTCGGTGGAGTTCGACTGGTGCAGCGTGAACGCAAGCCACACCATCCGCAAGCGAGGCTACCGCTCCATCATGATTAACTTCAACCCCGAAACGGTCTCCACCGACTACGACGAGTGCGACCGCCTCTACTTCGACGAGCTCACCCTCGAGCGGGTGCTCGACATCGTTGACCTTGAGCAGCCTGTGGGCGTGGTGGTATCCGTTGGCGGGCAGATACCCAACAACCTCGCCATGCGCCTGCACAGCTGCAACGTCCCCATACTCGGCACGGCAGCCGAAAACATCGACCGCGCCGAAGACCGGCACAAGTTCTCCTCCATGCTCGACGAAATTGGCGTCGACCAGCCCCGCTGGAAGGAGCTCAGCTCCGTGAGCGCCATATACAGGTTTGTGGAGGAGGTAGGATTTCCGGTGCTCATCCGCCCCTCCTACGTGCTGTCGGGCGCCGCCATGAACGTGGTGTCCAACCGGGACGAGCTCGAGTACTTCCTCACGCTGGCCACCAGCGTCTCCAAGCAGCACCCTGTGGTGGTGAGCGAATTTATCGAAAACGCCAAGGAGATTGAAATTGACGCGGTGGCGCAGGGCGGCGAAATGATTGCCTACGCCATCTCCGAGCACGTGGAGTTTGCGGGCGTGCACTCCGGCGATGCCACGCTGGTGTTCCCCGCGCAGAAGATGTACGTGGAAACCATGCGCCGCATCAAGCGAATATCGCGGCAGGTGGCCAGGGGGCTCAACATATCCGGGCCCTTCAACATGCAGCTGCTGGCAAAGGACAACGACATAAAGGTGATTGAGTGCAACCTGCGGGCGTCGCGCAGCTTCCCCTTCGTGTCGAAGGTGCTCAAGGTGAACCTCATAGAGCTGGCCACCCGCGTCATGCTGGGCGAGCAGGTGGAGCCGCCCCACAAGTCGGCCTTCGAGCTCGACTACGTGGGCATAAAGGCGCCGCAGTTCTCCTTCTCGCGCCTGCAAAAGGCCGACCCCGTGCTGGGCGTAGAGATGGCCTCCACCGGCGAGGTGGGATGCATAGGCGATGACTTCTCGGAGGCCATCCTAAAGGCAATGCTCTCGGTGGGATACGTCATCCCAAAGAAAAACATCCTCCTCTCTACGGGCGACAGCCGCTCTAAAGTCGACATGCTCTCGGCGGCGACGGCGCTGCAAGAAAACGGCTACAACATCTTCGCCACAAAGGGCACAGCCGATTTTCTGGAGGCCAACGGCGTGAAGGCCACCGTGCTGCACTGGCCCGACCAGCCACACCAGCCCAACACGCTGACGTACATCAAGGAAAAAAAGGTCGACTTGGTGGTGAACATCCCCAAAAACCTCTCGAAGGACGAGCTCAACAACGACTACCTCATCCGGCGCGGCGCGGTGGACTTCAACATCCCCCTCCTCACCAACGCACGGCTGGCGAGCACCTTCATCCACGCCTTCTGCAAGCTGGCAAAAAAAGATATGAAGATTAAGCGCTGGGACGAGTACTAACTGATAGCCACTCGGTATTTGCCTAAAATGAGTTAGGGAAGTTAGGCTGTCGCCAGCCTAACTTCCCTAACTTCCCTAACTTCTCTAACTTCCCTGATTAGTTGACCGCTATTTTTGCCGTGTGCTTGCCTGCCTTCACAATGTATGTGCCTGCGGCGAGGTGCGAAACGTTGATGACGGTAACCGTGCCGCTGACCTCGTA
>JAIRMD010000037.1 GCA_031258915.1 Prevotellaceae bacterium | reverse complement strand
AAAAGATGCTTGTAGCTGCTCAAAAAGCCGTAAATAACGTCTTGCACTTTCTGTGAAAAGGAGGCATTGAAGCGTTCCACGCTCGAGGTATCTAAGCCCGAAAAATCAAAATTAAGAACTAAGTAGCTGTTGTGCTTTGGAGTAGGGTGCTTGCCTATGTACAAATCGCCGAACAGCTGCTCGAACTTATCTGCTTGGTTGATGTCGTAGTAGTGCGTCAGCGTCGAAAAGAGCAAGCTTTTCCCGAATTTGCGGGGACGGGTGAAAAACAGCTTGTCGTTATCTTCGTTTTCCAGCAATTCGATATACCGTGTTTTGTCGATATACACATAATTTTCGGTCCGTAGCTTCTCGAAGTTTGAGTTGCCATACGGCAGCCGTTTTAGCACCTTTTTTTTCATCGCTGTTACCCTTTTTAAGTAGTAAATTCTTCAAAAAAAACTCCGCCTAAAATACGCAGGTGTAGCCGGCCATCGCGCTAAATCCGTAGGTGGGGTAGCTGCTGTGCACGTGGTAGCGGGACGACATGATGTTGTTTAGCTGAACGAACACCGACGAGCTGTTGAAAAAGCTGTACGCAGCCCCGAAGTTCAGGTCTACCCCGCTGCTGCGCAGCACCTCTTTGCCCGCAAAGTCGAGCGCGGCGTAGCTGCCGTATATGTTGAAGGAGGCGTAAAAGTTTAGCTTGTTCCAGAGGTTGTAAGCTCCGCTCAGGCGCATGTCCAGCGCCGGGCGGTTGTAGGGTTTTAGCAGCTTGTCCATGCCGTAGCTGTCGTAGCGCAGCGCATACCTGAACTCCAGCGCGCGCACGGGCTGAAAGAGGAGGTTGCCGCTAAAGGTGAGGCGCTTTACGTCGTCGTAAGCTACGCTGAAGGCGCTGCCGAGCATTGCCGAATCCGGCGAGGTCAGGAAAAAAGCCATGTCGTTAGTAAGCGCATACTCCAGCCCCAGCGCGTAACTGAGCAGCGAGCCAAGCTTTCCCTTTACGCCGCCGGCGAGCGAAACGGTGGTGCGCGAGCTGCGTATATCCGGCGGCGTATCGGGGGCAAGGTAGGGGTTGGCGGCGGTGAGGCTTGCGTAGGTGTTGGCCTCGTGCCTGCCGCTCACCTCTACGTAGGGCAAAAGCACGTTATCGACCAGCAGCGCCGTGAGGTTTACCGACGGGTACAGGTAGGTTTTGAGCGAGCCGCTCGCGTTGTCGAAAGCAAAGTTGAGCTTTGCCGTTCCCTCCCACCAGCCTTTCCGCTCTTTGGCGTAAGGCTCTACGGACACGACGGTGTTGCTGCTTGCCGCAAGGCGCTCGCTGCGCAAGTATACATCGGTATTCACCGTTAGCCCGACGGTGGTGGTGGGGCGAAGTATTTTGTTGGCGTACAGGCAGAGCTTCAGCGCATCCTCTGCCTGCATGGATTTGCTGCGGTAGTCGTAAAAGCCGAATAGCGCTCCGTACCCCCACGTGCTGTCGGGCAGCTCTGCGCTCCTGTACTCCAGGTTGAAGTACGCCCGATTGAAGTGCTGCCTGACCTTATCGGCCGGCAGCGCCTCGTAGTCTGCCAGCCCGAAAGAGCCGGTGTCGTATCCGTAGAAGCGCACGGCGTGCTGCCTGAAGCCAGCGTTGGCGTACAGCAGCGCTCGCTCGAAGCTGTACTGCGCCGAAGCTCCTATTTCGTTGCGCATGTCCCTTGCGGGCACTTTTTCCCCCGCGTCATTTTTCACTTTGCCGTAGCTGCCGTAGTGGTTGGCGTAAGCATCCCACAAAAAATTCCTGCTGCGCTCGCTACCGACGTAAGCATCGAGCAGGGTGGAGAGCTTTGCGCCCATGCCCATGCGCAGGTATGCGCGCACGTCGCTGCTTTGCTCGTAGCGCTCGCGCTGCACCCGCGCCGGAGGTAGCGGGGTGAGCAGGTAGATGTTGGCTATTGGCTTTACCGGACGTAGCGGGTAGGTGAACTTTACGCGCACCTTTGCGGTGTCGTCCAAGCGCGGTATGGGGGAGATTTTGTAGGCGTCGAGGAGCGTGGGGTCGTATGCGCGCTGCACCTCCACCGTTTTTGTCAGCACCTCTTCCTCTGCGGCAAGCTTGGTTGGCCCCGCCACAAGCGCCAACACGGGCAGCCAAAACCTGCTCATCGCTTGCCGTATGCCTTTACGCTTATTCTGCATGTTTTTTACTGTCATAATGTTTACAGAGGAATATCTACAGGAGTAGCCATCCCTGCGTTTTCTTCTTTTTGCTTTTCACTTATCGTAATTTGCTGCATTCTGCCGGCGACTTCGGCAATAATCCCGTCATCGCTTACGCTGTATCCGTCCATAATGCTTTCGTAGGTAGCTTTTGCCTGAAACATATCGTTGCGCTTTGCGTACACGTCGCCCAAAATGATGAAGCTTTTGGCCATCCAGTACTGGTGGGGTATTCCGCTTTTTGAAAGGTTGAATACCTCCTGCTCAACATCGTCGAGCCTGTCGCTGCCGAACAGCGCCTCTATCACCTTATACTTCGCCTCGGCGCCCTCTTTGGTTTTCACCTCCTGCGCCACTACCGTGTAGTCTTCCAGCGCTTTGTCCGGCGTTCCCAGCTGCTCGTATGATTTTGCCCTCTTGAAGTGCGCTTCGCGGATAATTTCCTGCGGCAGGTTGTCGATGGCGAGCAGCGCTTCTGCATCGGCCACAACGCCGGCGTGGGCGGACAGCGCATAGTCGGCGCGAAGCTTCCCCAAGCGCGATTCTATCAGGGTACCTTTGCTGCCGGCAAGCGGCTGCAGGAGGCCGTAGTAGGCGGCGGCGCTGGCGTAGTCTTCCAGCTCAAACGCTCCTCTTGCGGCGCCAAGCAGCGCCGGCTCGGTATAGCTGCTTTTGGGGTTGCTTACCACGAATGCAAGGTGCGGCATCGCCTCCGCCAGCCGGCCATGGCGGTAGAGGCAATCGCCCAGGTAAAAGTTGGCGTCAATGGAGAAGATGCCGCCCGAAAATTCGCTCAGGTACCTCCGGAGCAACTCCGCAGCTTTGTCGCAGCCGCTGGCCATGTACGCGCGCTCGGCCACCACAAAGGTCATCGAATCTTTGGCCGAAGGGTTGACGTTGGCAAAATTTTGCAGCCCGGCCACATACTTGAAGTACCCGTCCACATCGCCCAGCTCCAGGTGAATATTCTTGATGCCCATGAGCGCGCTGCGGGCTTCTGCCGTGCCCGAGAACTCTTTTACTACCCGCTTGTAGTATCCCAGCGCCTGCTGCGATTCGCCTTTGTTTACGGAGATAAGGCCAAGCTCCAGCAGCGTTTTGGCGTAGAACAAGCTCTCGGTGTGCTTGCTCAGCAGCTGCAGGTAAGCGTCCACCGCCTGGTCGTAGCGCTGCATTTGCACGTAGCACCGCCCTTTTTCGTACAGCGCGTAGTCGGCGTAGGGCGAAACGGGGGTAATGCCCGCCACCACGTTCATCAGCTCTATCTTTTTGTCCTGGTTGCCGAGCAGCCCGTAGCACAGCCCGCACTGCAAGGCAGCGTAGTCAGCGTCGGCGAGGGCAAGCTGCATCACGCTCCGGTAGCTTGCGGCGGCGGCCTCGTAGGAGCGCTGCATAAAGCAGCAATCGCCTGTGCGGTTGTATGCGTCGCACAGCGTAACGTCGGGCGTGCCGCCAAAGGCTATGTACTTGCGAAACCAGCGCTCGGCCTCGGCATACTTGCGCTGCTTGAACAGGCTGTAGCCCAAGCTGTAGTGCGCCGTCATGTACTCTTCGCGCTCCATAATGCCTGCCGAGAGCACAACCTCGTTAAAGAGCTTTTGCGCAAGCGCATAATCGCCCATGCGGTACACCGTTTCGGCTTTCCAGTAGGTAGCCAGGGCCGCAAAGGTAGCGCTGTGCGAGCTGTACTTGAGCGAGAGGTCAAACATGCCTGTTGCTTCTGCGTAATCCTGATTTTGCAGCAGCTCTACGGCGCGGAAGCAGGCCACTTTTTGCATGGCGGCAAGCGCATCCGCATCGGGCTTGGTGATGGCCTGTAGCGACGCGAGGGCGGCCTTGTAGTTTTTGGAGTAAGCGTAGGCTTGCATAAGGCATTTGTTGACCTCGTCGGAGCGGTGCGAGCTGGGGTACTCTGCGAGGTAGGTGTTGAGCGCCTCAATGGCATCGTTGAACGGGCCGCTGTTGAGCTCAAACATGAGCTTGGCGTAGCTGAAAAGCGCATCCTCCTTAATTTCAGGGAAAAAGCTCATCCTGGAAGCCTGCAAAAAGGCGCGGCCTGCATTTTGCTTGTCGCCCTGCTGCATAAAGGCATCGGCAAGGTAGTAGTAGGCGCTTTGCGCAAGCGAATCATCGCCCACCACCAGCTGCTCAAACGTGGCGGCGGCTTTGGGGTAGCGCTTGTTTTGGTAGTAGATGTAGCCCAGCAGGTATTTGTCAAACCGCGTAAGCTCGGGCGAGGTTTCTGCAAATTTTTCGATGTAGGGCAGCGCCTCGGCGTACTGCTTTTTGTAGTAGTATGCCTCGCCAACCATGCGGGCAACTTCGGGCAGCCGCTTGCCCTTAACGCTTTCCATGAGCGCTGCGCCTTCCTTTACCACCTTATCGTAGTCCTTTTGGTAGTGGTAGATGTGCATAGCGTAGTACGGCGCAAGCTTGGAGAAAACGTCATCGTCGCGCAGGCTCTCAAAACCCTTCAGCGCTACCACAAAGCGCCTCTGGTCGTAGGCAATATGCGAGTAGTAGTAGGTTGCCGCCGGCGCGTACTTGCTGCCGCCATCCTTCACCGCCGCAAAGAGCGAAGAAGCCTCGCCGTGCTGCCCGCCAGCGAACAAGCTGTACGCTTTTTTGAAGGCGTACTCCTGATAGTCGTTATCGGAAATAGCGGTGGTTTCAAAGGTAGCGAACATGGCAGCGGCCTTGCCGTACTCGCCCTCGCGAAAGTAGTGCTTGGCGAGCAGGTAGCGGGCATCGTTCTGGCGCCCGCTTTGGGGGTGCTTTTCGATAAATGCCTTAGCGAGCATTTCGGTAGCGACGCTCCACTGCTCGTAGGCGCACTCCAAAATGTAGTATGCGGCAGAGGTGCGAGCTTGCTCGTCATTCGGCAGCTCCGCAAGGCTCTTGGCAATAGCCCGCTCAAACTCGGCTTGAGCTAATCCGTACAGCTTTTTTTGGTACAGCTCCGTCGCTTTGCGGTACGTTTCGTTGGCATCGCCCATGTTGCAGACCGTTTGCGCTGCAAGCGGAGCAAAGAAAGCGAGCGTGAGCGCCAGCAAGCTCGCCTTTACACGCAAATATAGTAGGTGCATAGCAGTAATTTACACGTTTAAATGAGCGCGTAAAGTTAACCGCTAAGCCGCATTTCTGCACGCCAAGCAAGCGATTTGTTGGTTAAAAATTCATAAGCTTACCGGATTTTCGGATAAATGCGTACTTTTGTAAAGAAAAAAAAAGCCTTCGTAGCAAACGAGGCATATAATCCACGTATAATCCTTATTCCCTTATTAACTCTTAGTTCTTAGCTACATACTATGCCTTCGCTTGACGCCATCATTGAAGTAACGGCTGCCGACATTTTTCAGGGAGCAAACCTCATCCTTACCGATGTTACCTTTAGCGTCGGGCGGGGTGAATTTATCTACCTCATAGGAAGGGTTGGCAGCGGCAAATCGAGCCTGATAAAAACGCTCAACGCAGAGCTCAGGCTGAAGCGGGGCACCGCATGGGTTGCAGGGTACGAGCTGCGCAACATTAAGGACTCGCGCATACCCTTTTTGCGCCGCAAAATTGGCGTAATGTTTCAGGATTTTCAGCTGCTCACCGACCGCAGCGTGAACGACAACCTGCTCTTTGTGCTCAGGGCTATAGGCTGGACGGACAAAAAAGAAATCAAAAAGCGCATCCGGAGCGTGCTGGAAAAGGTAGGCTTGACGCATAAGGCTGACCAAATGCCCCACCAGCTATCGGGTGGCGAGCAGCAGCGCATCGTCATTGCGCGCGCCCTGCTCAACGACCCGGAGGTAATTCTGGCCGACGAGCCTACCGGAAACCTCGACCCCGAAACATCGGAGGACATCATGGGCGTGCTCAACGAAATCAGCGGCAGCGGGCGCTCCGTCATCATGGCAACGCATAACTATAACCTGCTGCACCAATTTCCCAAGCGCACCCTCAAATGCGAAAACGGACGGCTAAAGGAAATCCCAAACCCTAGCGAAATTGACTTGACAACGCTGGAGTAGGAGTAGCGTAAGAAGCTATAGAAGTAAATGAGGAAGTATAGAGGTAGCCGGAGCTTTATGAGGGGGGAGGCTGTAAAATCTGAAATCTGAAATCAACAATGCCATCAGAAAAACAAGGCTGCATTGCCGAGGTAAAGTCGGCAACGGGCGTTAACGCCAACCGCTGCTACCAGTGCGGCAAGTGCTCCGCCGGGTGTGCGCTGAACGAAAACATGGATTACCCGCCAAGCGTGGTGATGCGCCTGCTGCAAACCAACAGCGAGGAGTGCTACGGCAGCGTTCTGCGCTCCCAAGCCATCTGGCTGTGCGCGTCGTGCCAGAGCTGCCTGACGCGCTGCCCCATGCAAATAGATATACCGCTGCTGATGGACTACCTGAGGGCGCAGGCGCTGGAGAAAAAAGTGGCGAATAAGAAATCGAAAAAAATTATCGCCTTCCACCGCGCCTTCCTCGACTCGCTCAGGTACACCGGAAGGCTTTACGAGGTGGGGCTGGTTGCCGGCTACAAGCTGCGAACGCTCGACTTCCTGCAGGATTTGAGCGTGGCGCCGCGTATGCTACTGAAAGGCAAGCTACCCTTGCTTCCCGAAATGGTGAAAGGAAGGAAGCTGATGAAAAAACTTTTCAGGTGAGCGAGAATTTCAGATTTTCCCC
>JAIRMD010000002.1 GCA_031258915.1 Prevotellaceae bacterium | reverse complement strand
GACTTCAACACGGCCTACACCTCGCTGATGAGCCAGCCGCTGGCCGACCTCAACCGAATTGTAGCGCTCACCGCCAGCGACGACGAGCAAAAAGGGTACTACTTCATCGCCGAGGCCTTGTCCATCTTCACGTGGCAAATCGTTACCGACGTTTGGGGGGATATGCCCTACTCGGAGGCGCTGCGCGGCAACGAGGGTATTTTGCACCCCAAGCAGGACAAGGGCGAGGACATCTACGCCGACCTGCTGCGGCGGATAGACAAGCTGCTCGCCGTTGACCTGAGCGAATCCTACGTTGAAGGGACGTACGATTTCATTTACGAAGGCGACTTGGAGGCCTGGGTTCGCTTTGCCAACTCGCTAAAGGTAAAGCTGCTGCTGCGCCAATCCGAAGCGCCGCAGTACAGCAACGCCGCGCTGCTGAGCTTCGTAGAGCAGGCCGATTTGCTCACGGCGAGCGCCAAAATATCCGGCAGCACTTGGGACGACAGCCGGGAAGGAAAGCGCCATCCCCTGCGGGAATTTGAGGCAGGAGGCGCAAACTACTTTTCCACGAATGTCATCGGGTGTAAAACGTTTGTTGACTACCTGAACGAAAACGGCGATCCTCGCCTGTCGAAGCTGTTCACCGGGGGAACGCGAGCCGCTTTTTTTGGCGATTTTGACTCGAAAGAGGACGCGGACGGCAATGGCACAACCGACGATAAGGAGAGCTACTGTAAAGCGATTATTAGCCCCGATTTGGACGTTATGCTGATTTCGGATTGGGAGGCCAGCTTTCACGTTGCAGAGGTGTACGCCCGCGCCGGTCGCGCCACCGACGCGCAGGAGCACTACGAGGCAGGCGTAAAAGCCTCGCTGGAGCAGCACGGCATTTCCGACTACAGCATAGTGAACAGCGGCTACGCAAAGTGGGCTACCGGTAGCGTGGAAAGCCAGGTTAAGCAAATTGCCATGCAAAAGTGGGTGGCAAGCTGCACCTACCAGCATATCGAATCGTTCTTGGAGCGTAACCGCACCAAATACCCTGCGGTAAACGAAGTTGACATTGCCGCCGACAGAAAAGGAGCGTTTGCCAGCTTCCCCGTGGGCGACCTGACCATCTCGGTCAGAGGCAGGGAAAGGCTGAACGGCAACCTGCCGGCATCGGCACTCTACCCGGAATACTACATCTTCCGAAACAACAATGCGCCCGCCCAAAAGTCGAACATCGGGCAAAAAGTTTGGTGGGATAAAAAAGCCGGAAAGTAAGAAAATAAATTACGTAACCTTAATAAAAATAAATGAATATGAAACGAAATAAATATTGCTTAGCGTTTCTTTCGGTGTTTCTGCTTTTCGGCTGCGAAAAGGAAACGGAAAATGTTTCGAGAGTTACCTACTACTGCGAGTTGAGCTTAGAGGGAAATCCTGTGGAGCTTGTTGGCTTGGGCGAAGCGTACAGCGAGCCGGGGTGGAAAGCCTCCGAAAACGGCGTTGACGTTTCGGATGCCGTAACCGTTTCAGGATCTGTAAATACCAACGAAGCAGGGCTTTACAGGTTAACCTACTCGGTGAACAATGAGGATGGATACCCAAAGGTCGCTACACGCCAGGTGGTTGTATGCAACACTACGCCATCGCCTTTAGAGTCGGGCCTCTACACCGTTTCCAAGAGTAGCAACCGGAACGGCACAACCGTTTACGGTCAGGACTTCACAATTTTGATTTATCAGGTAAGCCCGGGCGAATTCTACGTTTCCGACTTGTTTGGCGGGTACTACGACCAGCGAGCAGGGTACGGCAGCGACTACGCTATGGTAGGCTACATTACATTGGAGAGCGACAACTCGTTAGCCTTGGGAGAAAACGGCGTGAAAGGCTGGGGCGACAGCTTGGATGGGCTGAGCAACGGCGCCTACGATCCGGCCACAAAAACCATCTCATGGACTGCCTCTTACGCTGGCACCTATAACTTTAACGTAACCGCTACAAAACAATAACTAACAAAAAGAGTAAAGATATGAGAAAGTTTACTTACGCATTAAGCGTCTTCGCCTGCGCGGTTTTTGCGTCATGCGATAAAGAAATGGACAACTGGTACAGCGAAACCTTCAGCTACGCCGGGCGATTTGTGGTAGCCACCGCCTGCGACGAATACGACGATGACAACACCGCCATAGAAGATGGCCTGGAAGTGCTGATTTACAACACGGCGGCCAACTTATCCGACGAAATTTGGCTCGACTTTTCTGTCGCAGGCTTACCCCAAAAGGGGAAGCTCAAAGTTACAGGAGCATCAGCCGAGGCGGTGGGTACAACCACCGTCGAAAATGTAAGTAGCCACAGCTACTACATTGACACGGATTACGGGTTAGCGCCGTTTGAGTCAAACTACGCCGGCTACTTCCGGGTGCCAACGGCAGCAGGGGAGTTTAACGACGGGATACAGCTGTATACGCGCATCACGCTGGATAACCTAAAAATTCTTTCCGGAGCAGCTACGTCCACTGGCGGCAACGTGGCGGACAGCATCTACCTTAGGGTAACGCTACACCACGACTACATGCAGTTTGAAAGCCGCCAAACGGATAGCGAAAATTGGGCTGACCCCAATGTACCTGAGTACGAATGGGCGGTGAAACCCGGCTCAAATACCCCCGCCGACGCAGCCGACTGGGACGAGCACTGGACAATCTCCGGGTACCGCTACACCGGCTACCCCGAAGATATGTAGGAATTTTTGAATTGCATACTGCGAAGAGCGGACGGGGCGTAATGGCCTCGTCCGCTTCGTTTGCGCTGACAATTAAAATAGGGCACTACCCAAATTTAAGGATTAGCCAATATGCCGCCAAAATGCTATATTTGCAGCAGCAAATTTTCAGCCTAATTATGTCCCACATACCACTGCGCAGCTTATTCCTCCGGCACGTTGCCCAAACGTCCTCCGCTCCCATGGGGCTGGAGGTTGCGCGCGCAGCGGGGATTTACCTTTACACCCCCGGCGGGCAGCGGTACGTCGACTTGGTTTCGGGTGTATCGGTGAGCAACGTAGGGCACAGCCACCCCCGCGTGGTGGCGGCGGTGCAGCGGCAGGCGGCGCAGTACATGCACCTGATGGTGTACGGCGAGTACATCCAAAGCCCGCAGGTGCTGCTTGCCCAGAAGCTGTGCACGCTGCTCCCGCCGAGCCTGTCGAGCGTTTACTTTGTCAGCTCCGGCAGCGAAGCAAACGAGGGGGCTATGAAGCTGGCCAAGCGGTACACGCGCCGCAGCGAGATGGTCTGCTTTCGCAATGCCTACCACGGCAGCACGCAGGGGGCGCTGAGCGTGGCGGGCAGCGAGGCGTTCAGGCAAACGTTTCTTCCGCTGCTGCCCGGCATCCGCACGCTGGACTTCAACTGCGAGGAGCAGCTGCCGCAGATAACCGAGCGCACAGCCTGCGTCATTGTAGAGCCAATTCAGGGCGAAGCAGGCGTTGTTACCCCGCAGCGCAGCTTTTTGCAGAAGCTGCGCAAGCGCTGCAGCGACGTGGGGGCGCTGCTCATCTTCGACGAGGTGCAAACCGGCATGGGGCGCACGGCAACCATGTTCGCCTTTGAGCGCTACGGCGCCGTCCCCGACATCCTGACGCTGGGCAAAGCCTTTGGCGGCGGGATGCCCCTCGGAGCGTTCGTTGCCTCCGGCGAGCTGATGGCCTGCCTTGCCAACCCTGCGCTGGGGCACATCACTACCTTTGGCGGGCACCCCGTGTCGTGCGCCGCAGGCTTAGCAGCGGTAGAGGTTATGGAGGAAGAGAAGCTGCTGCCGGAGGTGGAGCGCAAAAAGCAGCGCTGGGCAGCGGCAATGATGGCTCACCCCGCCGTGAAAGAGGTGCGGGGCGAAGGGCTGCTGCTGGCCGTAGAGCTGGGCGATGCGCAGCGTGCGCAGCATTTTTTCCGCAAAGCATGGCAGCACGGCTTAGCCATCGACTGCTTTCTGTTTTGCAGCACCGCCTTTCGCATTGCGCCGCCGCTCAACATCACCGACGAACAAATTGACGAAGTGTGCAACCTCTTATACCAATGCTTGAAAAAATGATGC
>JAIRMD010000203.1 GCA_031258915.1 Prevotellaceae bacterium | reverse complement strand
TTGACTTTTCCATATCGAATTGAATGGCAGGCTTTTTTTCAAAGAAGCAGTAGGCGCCAAGCGCCGCCATCAGGTTGATAATGAAGCTATGCAGCGAGCGGTGGCGAGAATGTTCTACCTGGCAAATATTTTTCAGCTCATCGTGCAGGGGTGTACGGAAAAGGCAAAAAAATCCGCTCCATGCGGCGCATGGGAGCGGATTTTTGGCGGCGTAGCCTCCTGACGCTTGCTTTGCGCTTCGCGCGCACCTACCAGCCCGGATTGTTGGGGGCTAACTTTGGGTTTAGCACCAGCTGGTCGGTAGGCAGCGGGCGCAGGTAGTCGCGGTTAACATCAAAGTTATAGCCGGTAGCGGCTACGGCCTGCTGATTGGCGTACGGGAAAATATACCCGTCGGCATCTTCCGTCAACCCTGCTACGGCATCTTTAAACGCCTGAGTGGGGTCGGGAGTAAGCGTTCCCTGCCACTGCGCCAGCTTTGCGCCTTTGGGCTGGTAACCTTTAATCAGAATTCCGGCGGCAGCCCAGCGGAAAATATCGTCCACGCGGAAACCTTCGGCCGCCAGCTCCACCTTCCGCTCGCGGCGTATTTCGTTGATAATGTTCGACAGCGCAGGAAATTCTTTGGTGTAGTTTCCGCTCCAGCTGTTTACATCGGCTAAAGTCATGGAGGGCATCCCCACGCGGTTGCGCAGCTTATTGATGGTATTGTCCAAGTCGGCTTGCGTAATGGTTCCCAGCTCGGCTTTTGCCTCGGCGTTAATCAGCAATGCTTCGGCGTAGCGGAAGTATATCATTGCGTTCTGATTTCTGGAACCGTCTAAGTTTAGCGAAGGAATATGTCCTTTGTAGAGCTGGTAGCCTGTAACGCATAGCTTATCGTTCTCTGCAAACGAGGGGTACACGAATATGCTGTTTGGCTGGCTTGAGTGAAGCTGCTGATGCTGTCCGTCGTTGACGTAGATGGTTTGGTTCAGGCGCGGGTCGCGGTTGGCTACTACGTCAAGGAGCGTAGCATCGCCTTGGTACAGCGAGTTCCCCTCTATCGGTTTGCCGTCGGTGCAAAGGTAGGATTCTACCATGCTTTTGCTCAACCCGGTCAGGGCGCCGTAGGTGCTAAAGTCCGACCAGCCGTTGGTGATGCCCAGCGAGGCGTTGTACTGCCGCCAGAATAGCACCTCCTTGCTGCCTCCGTAGCTCTCCTTGTTGAACACGTTCTGGTAGCCATTCTCTGCCCCAACGTTGTCCAAGGCACATGTTCCCAGCGCTATCAGCGCGTCGGTTACGTCAGCGGCTTTTTTGATAAATGCGCTGCCGTCAGAGCCGGACACGCCAAAGTTCGTTCCGGCATGGTACTTCTCCCAAGTGCCTTCGTACAGGGCTATGCGGGCTTGCAGCACCATAGCGGCCTCCTTGTTCACCCGTCCGTCCCAAGCGGCGCCTGCGCCTCTGGAGGGAAGATAGGCAACGGCTTTGTCCAAGTCGGCCATCAGGTTTTCTACCACAACCTTGCGCGAATCGCGCGGCTTGTTCAGCTCTTCTACATCGTCGGGGTTGAGCAGCTGGTCGTACCAAGGCACATCGCCAAAGCGTCGCAGCTTGGCGTAGTAGAAGATAGCCCTAAAAAACAGGGCTTCGCCTACGTAGCGGTTAATTTCGGCTTCATCGCCTGTAGCTTTTTGGTAGTTGGCAAAAAAGTGGTTGATGTCGCGCAGGGCTGCCCAGTCTCCCCTTGCCCATCCGCCGCCGGTTGCGGGAAGCGTTGTCTGCCCGTTCATGTGCGTGTTGTAGTCGCGGGGGATTTCCGTGTCGCTACCGTTGTCGCGGTCAATGGTGTAGATGCCAATGTTGCAGCTTCCCCCTGCGGAGTTGTCGTAGAGCAGCAAATCCTCACGGTTGTAGAAGTTGTTTACGTACAGCTGCAGGTCGTTGGGCGTTTTCCACACGGCTCCGTCGCTGATGCTGTTTTCCGGCACCCTGTCCATAAACTCATCGTTGCAGGAGCTTGCCCAGAAGAGGCCAGTAAAGGCCAGCAAAAGTATTCCTATTTTTTTCATAACATTTATTTTTAACGATTTCATACTTAGCTAAAATGAAAGATTTAATCCGACAGACCATGTGCGCTGCAAGGGGTATATCAGGCCTCTGTTAGACAAAAATTCGGGGTCGATGGTTTCGATAAAATCGGTCAGCGTGGCCAAATTTTCGCCGCTCACGTATACCCTCAGCTTGCTTACGCCGACCTTGCTCAGCAAGTCTTTCGGCAGCGTGTAGCCTACCTGCAGGTTTTTGAAGCGCAGGTAGGAGGCATCCTGCAGGTACTTGGTCTGCGCCACCTGATTTTTTTCGTTTTGGGCTCTGGTCATGTAGTACTTCGGGAAGTACCCGTTGGGGGTTTCCGGCGTCCAGCGGTCTTTGTGCACGGTGAGCAGGTTGGCCTGCCACTCGCTGTTCGACATCCCCCAGAAGTTGCCAACGTCTGTAGCGCCCATCCAGTAGTCGCGCTTGCCTATGCCTTGGAAAAACATGCTAACGTCAAAGCCTTTCCACGCAGCCTCTATGGTTACGCCGTAGCTGTAGCGCGGGGTGTTGTTGCCGATAATCTTGCGGTCGCCCGGGTTGTCCAGGGTGCTCTCGCCGGGGGTAATCAGCGGGTCGTCGTCCAGATTTTGGTACTTTATGTCTCCCGCCGTCCAGTTGATCCCCAGCCGCGCCTGCCTCTCTTGGTCAATTCCGGCATCCTGCTCGGCCTGCGTGTAGTAGCCCTCGGTAACGTAGCCCCAGATGTCGCCAATAACAGCGCCGTCGTACCACGTGCCGATGGTTTTTTTCTCGTTGGGGTACTTTTTCACCACGCTTCTGGCGTCGGCAAGGGTTGCCCTAACGCTGTAGGTGAAGTCCCTTACTTGGTCTCTCCAGCCCAGCGTCAGCTCAAACCCGTTTGTCTCCAGCGAGGCGTTGTTGGCGCTCGGAGCGGCCACGCCCAGCACCGCCGGCAGCTCCTCCGCCGGCCCCACCACGTCGTCAGACGAGCGGCGGTACCAGTCGAATGTTGCCGTCAGCCGGTTTTTGAGCAGGGCTACGTCAACCCCCACGTCAACCGTTGTGCTGGTAACCCAGCTCAGGTTGGGGTTTACGATGCTGGGGAAGGAAAGCGCGCTGTAGCGGTTGCCGTTGAACAGCCAGGTAGTGCTGGTGGCAGCCGTTGCGCTCAGGCTTGGGTAGAAGGGGTAGTAGTTGCCGCTCTGCTCGCCCAGCGAGCCGTAGGAGGCGCGTACCTTCAGCAAGTCCACAAGGGAAGTTACGCCATCGTTGCCCCAAAAGCTCTCTCTGGAGGCTACCCAAGCGGCAGAAACGCCGGGGTAAAACTTGAAGCGAACATCCGACAGGTAGCGGGAGGTGCCGTCGTAGCGTCCGTTCAGTTCCAGCAGGTAGCGCTCCTTGTACCCGTAGTTAATTCTGCCGAATACCCCTCTGGTGGTCAAGGCTTCCTTCATCGGCTCGGTAATGGTTGGGGTATAGCCGTACATGGTTTGAAACGTGGGCAGCTCTGTGGTGTACAGCGTGCCGTTGCCGCTGGCGGAAATTATCCGGTAGTTGTAGAACGCCTCCTGCGCAAAGCCAGCTAACCCTTTCAGGTAGTGCCCGCCCATCTCCAGCTCGTAGGAGGTGAAAGCGTTGATGGTGTGCTGCTCGTAGTCCGACCGCGTGCGCGTCAAGACATCCCTCCCGCGGGAGTACTTGTTGAACCCATCGCTTGTCCATGCCGGCGCGTAGTAGGGAACCCCTTCGGTGTCGTAAAGCGTGTAGCTCAAAACGTCCTTATTGTTGATGACGTTGTTGTCGGTAAAGGTGTAGTTGAACGTCGTGTTCCACCCCTTTAGCGGCGCAATGACGATTTCTCCCGTAAACACCGTTACGTCGTCGGTAGTCTTGTTCCGCCCGCCATAAAGGTAGGCGTTAACGTTGCTCTGGTCGGTGTAGTGCCCGTCGGGGGCAATGAAGGGGATGATAGGCCACTTTTGGGATATTTGCTGCATGAAGTTGTCGTTTCCCGTGCTCGAGGGGCTATCGGTGATGCCCCGCGTGAACGATCCGCGCAGGTTGGCCGTTAGCCACTTGGTAATGCCCGACGACAGGTTGGTGCGCACGTTGTAGCGGTTGTAGGAGTCGTCGCCGTACTTCAGCACGCCCTCTTTTTCGAGGTAGCCTGCCCCCATGTAGTACGATGAGCTGCCGCTGCCGCCCGACACGCCTACGTTGTGCTGCTGCGTCATGGCGTTTTTCTTGAAGAGCACGTCGTACCAGTTCACGTTGTCGTTGCCGAGGCCATTTCCGTTGTTTTCAAAGTTTGCCCATGTTTTATCCGGGTTAGCCACGGTGCTGGTGGTAATCTTGCCGTCGTAGTAATCCTGAATGCGCTGCATGGTGTTGTCGTCAAGGAAGTTTGTTCCGCGCGTGTTTTGGTTTGCCTCGTTCATGATTTGCATCCACTCCACCGAGTTAACCTGCTCCGGCAGGTTGATGGA
>JAIRMD010000177.1 GCA_031258915.1 Prevotellaceae bacterium | reverse complement strand
GGAAACTTTGTAGCGCAAAATGCTGACTTGCTGCTGGTGCTTGGCTGCCGGCTAAACATACGGCAAATCAGCTACAGCTATAAGTCATTTGCAGAAAATGCGTACAAAATCATTGTTGATATTGATAAAAACGAGCTGCAAAAGCCTACCGTTACGCCGGATTTGCCGGTATGGGCAAACCTGAAAGACGTGATGGCGGATTTGCTGCGCTATGACTTGCCGGCTGTGCACTCCGAAGCGCATAAGCAATGGCTGCAGTGGAGCAAAAATATTCACAATAAATATCCCGCCGTTTTACCGGCTTACTACGAAAAGAAAGGCGCATTAAATCCCTACGTTTTTATTCATGAATTTTTCGAGAAGCTCCGCGATGATGAGGTGATAGCCTGCGGCAACGGTAGCGCTTGCGTTATTACCTTTCAGGCGGCGGTAGTAAAGCGTAGCCAGCGCTTGTTTACCAATTCGGGATGCGCTCACATGGGCTACGGACTTCCGTCAGCTATCGGATGTTGCTTTGCACGAAACAACGAGCGGGTAATTTGCATTGACGGGGATGGCAGCTTCCAAATGAACTTACAGGAGCTGCAAACCGTTGTATATCACAAGCTAAATCTGAAAATTATGTACCTTAATAACAACGGTTATCGCTCTATCAGGCAAACTCAGACGAACCTTTTTAAAGCTCCTGTTGTGGGAGTGTCTGAGGATAATGGGGTGAGCTTCCCATCGGCAGAGCGGCTGGCTTATGCGTATAACATTCCGTTTATGCGCGTTACGTCTATTGATGGCATCTCCGAGCTGCATAATTTCATAGGTAATACCGGGCCTGCTTTCTGTGAAGTAGTAGTAGATCCGCAGCAAAACTTCGAGCCGAAGCTGTCCTCAAAAGTGCTCCCCGACGGCAGAATAGTATCTCCCCCCATTGACGATATGTTCCCTTTTCTTGATAGGGAAGAATACATGGCCAATAAGAGCATAGCCTATGCCTGAGCATTTTACGGGGCAAGCAATAATGCCTATGTTTGTAAACCAATTCGTAATATATTTGTGAGATGAAAGAGCATACCCAAAGCGCGAAAAATCGGCGATTTTTCAACACCACAGGGCCTTGTAATCCGAATGACCACTACATGCTGCCCCCTGCCGGCCGCTTGGTGGGCGCTCAGCTAAGCCGCTACGTTAAGGATAAGCTGTACTGGGTGCTCCATGCGCCGCGCCAAACGGGTAAAACCACCTTCCTGAAAAGCTGGATGCGCGAAATCAACGCGGGCGGCGAGGCCGTTGCCTGCTACGTGAGCGTGGAGCGATGCCAAGGGTTGCCGGAAATAGAGCGGGCAATGCCGGCAATTTGCAGCGCTATTCGTGAACATACGCACATGTTCGACTTTGCTGTTCCGGAAGTAAAAACAGCTGATGCCAGCAGCATGTTGAGCAACATTTTAATACAATGGTCGGAGCTTGTGTCGCCTCAGCCGCTAATTATCCTGTTCGACGAGGTGGACGTGCTGGAGGGAGAGGCAATGATTAGCTTCCTGCGGCAGCTGCGCGGAGGGTTTGCCTCGCGCGGGGTGGGGGTGTTCCCCGTGTCCATTGCGCTGGTGGGCATGCACGACCTGAAGGACTACATCACGGCGGCGAAGGACGGCAAGGCGCCCAACCCGGGCTCACCGTTCAACATTAAGGCAGATTCGGCCTCGCTGTCCAACTTCACGCGGGAGGACATCGCCAAGCTCTTTGCCCAGCGCACTGAAGACACCGGGCAGCAGATTACGCCGGAGGCGCTGGACTACGCCTTTGAGCAGTCCAAGGGGCAGCCCTGGATAGTGAACTCCCTGTTCATGCGGGCAACCATGCGGGTTTTGGACGAGGAGAGCACGGAGACCGTAACGGTAGCCCACCTGCGCGAGGCGAGGGGGCAGATGATAGAGGCGCGGGAAACGCACCTGGATACGCTCGGTGAGCGCCTCCGCGACCCGCGCATTAAGCACGTGATACAAACCATCATCATAGGCAACACCGACCCCTCGATGGGGCGCACCAACCGGGACGTGGAGCTGGCCACGGACCTGGGCCTGATATGCTGGGATACGGCATCGGGCTTTACCATTGCCAACCCCATCTACGAGGAAATCCTGACGCGCTACCTCAACTCCGGCTACCACGACAACTTGCCTCCTCCTTCTGCATGGAAGTGGCAAAAACCCGACGGTTCGCTGGATATGGATAGCCTGCTGCGCGAGTTTCAAAAATTCTGGCGCCGCCACTCGGAGGTGTGGGAGCAGAAGTCCGGCTACACCGAAGCCTTCCCGCACCTGCTGCTGATGGCATTCTTGCAGCGGGTGACCAACGGCGGTGAGCACGTCGATCGGGAATCCGCCGCGGGTCGCGGGCGGATGGACTTGGCGGTGGAGTTTGGTGGCGCGTGCTACATCATCGAGGTGAAGGTGGTCTACTCCTACGACTCCCCCGACACGGTGCGCGAGGAGGGGCTGGAGCAAATCTGCGAGTACCGCGACAAGGTAAACGCTGCGGCGCCGGCATGGCTGGTGATATTTGACCGCCGCCCAAAGGCAAAAGAGCTCACATGGGACGAGCGCATCACGTGGGAGGTGGACAAGGCCACCGGCGTTACTGTGGTGGGGTGCTAAGGCTACTTTCAAAGCTATATACATAGAGTAAAAGATGAAAAAATTAATATCCGTTCTCACTCCGTGCTTCAACGAGGAAGAAAATGTGGAGATTCTTTACGGCAAGGTAAAGGATGTTTTCGAGCAGCAGCCGCAGTACCGCTACGAGCACATCTTTATCGACAACGCGTCCACCGACAGGACGGTTGAGATACTGAAGCGCCTTGCCGCGCAGGACAAAAACCTGAAGATTATTGTAAACGCCCGCAACTTTGGGCACATTCGCTCGCCGTTTCACGGGATGCGTGAGGCGTACGGCGACGCGGTAATCGCTATGGCTGCCGACCTGCAAGACCCGCCCGAGCTGCTGCCCGAGCTGCTCAAAAAGTGGGAGGAAGGCTACAAGATTGTGTGCCCGGTGAAGAACAAAAGCAGGGAAAACCCACTGATGTTCCTGTTTCGCAAAATATTTTACAGCGTATTGGACAAATTTTCGGAGGGGAGCAGGCAAATAAAAAACTTTACCGGATCAGGATTGTACGACAAAAAATTTATAGACATCATTCGCACCATCGACGACCCCTACCCCTACTTTCGCGGGCTGGTTAGCGAGTTGGGCTTTGAGCACGCCACCGTTCCGTTTGTGCAGCCAAAGAGACTCTACGGAGAAAGCAAAATCAAGTTCTACGCGCTTTACGACATCGGCATGTTAGGCTTCATAAACCACTCCAAGCTACCGCTAAGGCTGGCGAGCCTTATCGGCTTTAGCGTGGCGCTGGTTAGCCTGCTGGTGGCCGTGGGCTACTTCATCTACAAGCTGTTTTTTTGGGAGAGCTTCTCGGTAGGGATGGCCCCAATGGTCATTGGGATGTTCTTCTTTTCGGCTGTGCAGCTGTTTTTCATCGGCATCATTGGCGAGTACATTGGCGCCATTCACACGCAGGTGCGCAAGCG
>JAIRMD010000136.1 GCA_031258915.1 Prevotellaceae bacterium | reverse complement strand
AAAGCTGATGAGCAAATTCTTGTGCTCGCCAAATATCTTCTTGAACGGCAAATCGTTTTTGGGGTCTAAGTAGCGCGCCATAATCGTTTATTTATGTGCTTTGTTTACGTACCAAATGTAGCCGTAAATGTAGCGATTTTTTGCGTCGCTGCAAAATTTATATGGGAGAAAATACGCCATTTAGGAGGGGGGATAGCTCATTGTTTCTGGTATGCATCGCCTACGGCGAAGAATTACAGGATGAATATCAGCACATCATGAGATTTCTTATACCGGGCTCAGGTTACCAAAGTAAGCAAATGCAAGCTCAGCAGCTGGTGGTGTAAGGAAAGCATTGGGCATCGTGAATATTGCTGAAGTTGAAGATGTTAGCATTAAAAAAAGCGGTGCACAATTTCCTGCTGAATGGCCACCTCGGCGGTAGAAATAAATGGTTGCTCGCTGCTGCGCAGGCCGGCAACAAAATCAGCCGTCTCCCTCTCCCTGCTTTCGGCTTCGGACAGAAAAGGCAGGGAGAGCGTTTCGCCGTCGAGCGTTCTGATGTTTGCCGTGCGCTTTGGCACGTCCACCGCCGCCACGCCTTTGCTACCAAGGAAGCGCAGCTCGCGCCGCGCCGAAAAAGCTGCGCAGCTCAGCCAAAAGTAGGCGGATGCCGCGTTGACAAAATCGGCGCGCAATCCAAGCGTGCCGAAGCAGCCGGAAGCACTGCCGCGCAGCTTTTCGGCTTTGCTCAGCTTTGCCTTTACGGTGCCCGCCACGGCCAGCGCTTCTGTGCATAAGTCGGTTGCCACCAGCGGCTTGTCGTACTCGAAATCGCTGTACACCTGCGCAAGCTTCACCTCGCCTACCGGCTGTAGCAGGTCGAAAATACGCCACTCGTACAGCAGCGGCGCCGAAAATTGCAGCCTTACGCCGGCCTCGGCAGCCAGCTTTTCCAACTGCAAAAGCTCCTCCGGCAGCAGCGTGTGGCGAAGCACAAGCAGGTGGCAAAGAGAGCGTACATACGGGCTTACCTCGCTCAGCGAGCGTAGCGTATGCACAAGCACCATGTCCACATCCTTCTCCTGAGGATTGTCGAACGTTGCTGTGCAGCCAAGGCTTTGCAGGCAGCGGGCAAATTCTTCTTTTTCGTCGGTGAAGTCCAGCAGTAAGGCTTTCATTGTATCAACGTTTTGGTTATACAAAAGTAGGCAACGCAACGGTTACATGGCCGGCTTATTTATTAACAAACAATTGACTTTTGGCGTAAATATCTAAAAATAAATCGGCTATAATTTATCCACATAACATAACATAATGTAGCTTACCGCATACCATAAATCCGGCAACTTAGGCTTACCTTTGCATCTAAAAAAAACAGCGTATGCTGCTCGATTCATTTCAACATAAAGGGCTACGCCGAAAGCTGCTGCAGGCGCTGTACGGTAAGGGGGTGAATGACGAACGGGTGCTTACGGCAATGGGAAATATACCGCGGCATTTTTTTTTGGCGAGCGGGCTTGATAAAGTTGCCTACGACGATGGGGCGCTCCCCATAGGAGGCGGGCAAACCATTTCGCGCCCCTACACCGTTGGCTGGCAAACGCAGCTGCTGGGCGTTGCGCGGGGCGAGAAAATTCTGGAAATCGGGACAGGCTCCGGCTACCAGACGGCGGTGCTGTGCGAGCTGGGCGCCGAGGTGTACAGCATTGAGCGGCAACGCCTGCTGCACGGCAAAGCCAAGAGCCTGCTGGCGCAAATGGGCTACCGCCCTGTCCTTGTTTACGGCGACGGATTTGAGGGGCTGCCCGAGCAGGCGCCGTTTGCCAAAATAATCGTAACCTGCGGCGCAGGCCACGTGCCGCAATCGCTGCTCTGCCAGCTGGCCGTAAACGGACGGATGGTAATCCCTGTAGGATTCGGTAATTCGCTGAATATGTGCGTTTTTGACAAAATAAGCGAAGCCGAAATACGGCAAACCAAGCTCAAAGAATGTTCATTTGTACCTATGCTGCAGGGTACAGGCTAAAAAAAACACACATGAAAATTAAAACCTTTATATTCAACTCTTTTCGCGTTAACATGTACGTAGCGTGGGACGAAAGCGGCGAATGTATTTTTATCGATGCGCCTTGCTATACCGACAATGAGCGCAACCGCGTAACGCTGTTTGTTGAGGAGCAAAACCTCAAGCCCGTTGCGCTGGTCAGCACTCATGCGCACATCGACCACGTTGTGGGCAACGCTTTTGTGTGCGAGCAGTACGGCGTTGAGAGCTACCTGCACAGAGACGACTTCTACAACTTTGACAACGCCGCCGCGCATGGCCGGATGCTCGGCTTTGAGCTGCAGGCGCCGCCAGCGCCAAAGATACTCGGCAGCAGCGTTGCCTTCGGCAGCACCCGGCTGCAGGTGCTGCACACGCCCGGCCACAGCAAGGGCAGCGTTTCGCTTTACGGGGAAAAGGAGGGCGTGGTGTTCACCGGCGATACGCTTTTCAAGGGCAGCATTGGCCGCTCCGACCTGCCCGGCGGCGACCTCAACGCGCTGCGAAGCAGCCTGCACCTCGTGCTGATGAGCCTCCCCGATGCCACCGCCGTAATGCCGGGGCATGGCTTCAAAACAAGCATCGGCAGCGAAAAATGGCAAAACCCTTTTTTGCAGCCGGAAGAGCTGTGAGGTATGAGCTATGAATTGTGAGCCTGCGAATATTTTGAAATCCTGAAATCTCGTGAATTCTATCTGTAAATACTTCCCTGACTTTACGCCGGAGCAGGTGTCGTTGCTGCAGCAGCTGGAGCCGCTCTACCGCAGCTGGAACGAGCGCATCAACCTCATCTCGCGCAAAGACATTGGCCGGCTCTACGAGCGGCACGTGCTGCACTCGCTCGCCATCGCTAAGGTGGTGCAGCCTGCCGAGGGGACGGAAATTCTGGATGCGGGCACAGGCGGAGGGTTTCCCGGCATACCGCTCGCCATCGTGCTCCCGCAGTGCCGCTTTACGCTTGTCGATTCGGTAGGGAAAAAGATAGCGGCAGCGCGGGAAATCGCAAGCGCCCTGCGCCTGCGCAACGTGCAGACAGCGCAGGCGCGGGCAGAAGCGCTTACGCAAAAGTTTGACTTCGTGGTGGGCCGCGCCGTTGCCGATTTGCCCACCTTCGTGGGCTGGATTGGGGATAAAATCACCCCCGGCAGCCGCAGCTCCATACCCAACGGAGCGCTTTACCTCAAAGGCGGCGACCTGAGCGAGGAGCTAAAGGGAGTGCCGCAAAAAACCGACATCATTGCCATTTCCGATTTTTTTGGCGAAGAGTTTTTTGAAACAAAAAAAATTGTGTACATCAAAATTTGAAACCATAAAATTTAAAAAATTATGCGGCTGTATCCGCTAAAGTTTAAGCCTGTTTTTAAGGAAGCTGTATGGGGAGGCAGCAGGCTGCACACTACCCTCAACAAAAACGTTGCCGCCGATAAGAAGGTTGGCGAAAGCTGGGAGCTGTCGGGGGTGAAGGGAAACCTGTCGGTGGTGAGCAACGGCTACCTCAAGAGCAACAATATCCACGAGCTTATCGAAGTGTACATGGATGAGCTGGTGGGGGGAAAGGTGTACGAGCAGTTTGGGCAGGAGTTCCCGCTGCTCATTAAGCTTATCGATGCCAACGAGCCGCTGTCGGTGCAGGTGCACCCCGACGATGCCACCGCTGCCCAGCGCCACCATGCCTACGGGAAAACCGAAATGTGGTACGTGGTCGATGCCGACCCCAACGCCGAGCTGATTGTAGGCTTCAACAGGGAAACCAACCTGAGCGAAATGCTTGCGCACATCGAGAGCAACACGCTGAAGGAAATTCTCAACGTAGAGAAGGTGCAGGCGGGCGAATCGTACTTTATTCCGGCGGGCTGCATCCACGCCATCGGCAAGGGGCTGCTGATAGCCGAAATCCAGCAGACGTCGGATATCACCTACCGCGTGTACGACTGGGGCCGCAACCTGCCCAACCGCCCGCTGCACATCGACCTGGCAATGGATGTCATCTGCTACCACGCGGCGCAGGGGCACAAGGTTGCGCCACCGCAGGCGCTCAACCATCCCGAGCCGCTGGTCAGCTGCCCCTACTTTACCACCGGCAAGCTAACGCTCACCGATAGCATACGCCGCAGCTACGGGGAGAGGGATTCGTTTGTGGTGTACATCTGCACCGGCGGCGCGGCAACCGTCGCCTGCGGACGGCAGTCCGAAAGCATCAGCAGGGGCGAAACGCTGCTCATTCCCGCCTCGCTTGCCAGCGATGTGCTGGTAACGCCCCAAAAGCAGGCGGAGCTGCTGGAGGTGTACATTTGAATTGATTTTTTCATTACCTTTGCGGCAAAAAAACAGTGATTATTTTTGCCCCAACGAAAATTGTAAGCGTTACGGTCTTCGCGGTCAGGGGGATTTGGTAAAAGCAGGTAGGTACTAAATCTTAAAATTATATTGGTTTCAATCAGCAACTTAGAAGTTTCTTTTAGCGGCGCTACGCTGTTTGACGGCGTAACGTTCATGGTGAACCCGCGCGACCGCATCGGGCTGGTGGGCAAAAACGGCGCAGGCAAATCGACCCTTCTGAAGGTAGTCGTTGGGCTGCAAGCTCCTACGGGCGGGCAGGTGGCAATGCCCAGCGGCGTTGAGGTGGGCTACCTGCCGCAAATCATGAAGGTGAACGACGGGCACACGGTGATGGACGAGGCGCTCACTGCCTACGCGCATTTGCAGCGCCTTGAGCAGAAGTTGGAGCGCATCACCAGGGAGCTGAGCGAACGCTCCGACTACGAGAGCAGCGGCTACGCCAAGCTCATAGAGCGCCTCAACGAGGCGACCGACCGCTACCACATGCTTGGCGGCGATAACCGCGAGGGCGAAGCCGAGAGAGCGCTGCTGGGCTTGGGGTTTAAGCGGAGCGACTTTGCGCGGCAAACCACCGAGTTCAGCGGCGGGTGGCGTATGCGGGTTGAGCTGGCAAAAATTCTCCTGCGGCGCCCCGACCTGATTCTGCTCGACGAGCCAACCAACCACCTCGACATCGAAAGCATACAGTGGCTCGAGGAGTACCTGAAAAGCTACTCGGGCGCCCTCATCCTCATTTCGCACGACAGGGCTTTTCTGGATGCCGTGACTAACCGCACGGTGGAGCTGCTGCTGGGCAAGGCGTACGACTACAACGTGCCGTACTCCAAGTACGTGGCGCTGCGCAAAGAGCGGCGCGAGCAGCAGCTCTCGGCCTACCGCAACCAGCAAAAAGCTATCGAAAAAACGGAGGAGTTCATCGAGCGCTTCCGCTACAAGGCAACCAAGTCAAACCAGGTGCAGTCGCGCATAAAGCTGCTGGAGAAGATAGACCGCATTGAGGTAGACGACGAGGATACGGCGGCGCTCAACATCAAGTTCCCGCCTGCGCCGCGCTCGGGCAGTATGGTGTACCTCGCAAAAGGCGTGCAGAAAAGGTTTGGCGACAGCGCTATTTTCTCCAACGCTAACATCTCGGTGGAGCGGGGCGAGCGCATAGCATTTGTGGGGCGCAACGGCGAAGGAAAAACCACCATGAGCCGCATCATTGTGGGGCAGCTGCCCTGCGAGCAGGGCGAATCGGTGCTGGGGCACAACGTCAGCGTCGGCTACTTTGCGCAAAATCAGGACGAGCTGATGAACGGCGATTTTACCGTTTACGATACGCTGGAGAGCGTTGCCTCAGGCGAAATCCGCACCCGCCTGCGCGACATTCTGGGGGCATTCCTGTTTCGCGGCGACGATGTGGACAAAAAGGTGCGCATGCTGAGCGGCGGCGAGCGCTCGCGGCTGGCCATGGCGCGGCTAATGCTGGAGCCCCACAACCTGCTGGTGCTCGACGAGCCTACCAACCACATGGACATGCGCTCAAAGGACATACTCAAAGGTGCGCTCCTGAAGTACGACGGTGCGCTGATAGTGGTGTCGCACGACCGCGAATTTCTGGACGGGCTGGTGAGCAAGGTGTACGAATTTCGTAGCGGCGGGGTCAAGGAGCACCTGGGCTCCATCTGGGACTTCCTGCAGCGGCGAAAGCTGGAGTCGATGCGCGAGCTGGAGAAGCCAGCCCCGCAGGCAAGCGCCCCGCAAAAAAAGAGGGAGCCAAAAGCTGAGGCCGCGCGGGAGGCGCAGCGCACCGGCAAAAAGGAGAAGGACAAGCAGCAGCGAAGGCAGCAGCGGCTGCGCGAGGAGCTGGAAAAGCAGGTTGAGCGCTGCGACGCTGAGCTGGCCAAAATGGATGCCGAGCTATCCGAAAATCCGGCAAAGGCGACCCTCGATTTTTTTGAAAAGTACAGCGCCCTGAAAAAGCAGCAGGACGAGCTGATGTGGAGGTGGGGAGAGGCGGTGTAGGAAAAAAGACGGATCTACCGGTATGCTTCCCCGTAGGGGAAGCGCCTGAAAAAAAAACATAAAAAAACATTTTACCCGTCGAAAACTTTTTCGTATCTTTACCGAAATTTATTTATGGAACTATTCAAATGCGCAGCAGCTCTCAAAAATTCAAAAATTCGGTGCAGGCCCAATCGCTAAATTTTGAAGCGCTAAGCGCGTGCGCGCCATCTTATAAAAGTGGCCGCTATTTTTCTCAATTCACGTATAGCCGGACCATGCTTTTGCACGGCGTAATTCGTAATTCTATGAAACGCTTTTTACTATCCACCCTCCTGTGGGCAATGTGCAGCGCCGGCGCCTTTGCCGACGGCACGATTGACATCAACAGCCCGACGAATGAACCAGACAGCAGCCGGGCGTGGGGCAGCCCCGCGCTCACCCCAAGCCTCACGCAGGCCAACGCCATCCGCTCTGCGCCGGACGGCGTATCGCTGCTATCGCTATCGCTTGCCGACGAGCGCGACAGCATCCTGAAGCACTGGGAGCGCGATAGTATTCCCTACCCCGACACGATTTTCTACGAGCTGCCCTGCCACCGAAGGAGCGGAGGCGTTTGGGTTAGCTGCAAGCTTCCGTCCGGCGTGCGCGGCACCTACACCGTAACGGTGGCGCTGCTGGCCGGCGGGACGAAGGAAACTATGGTAGGCGGGACAAACGCCAGCACGCTTCGGTTTCGGGCACCGCTGGATTCGCTCGCCCGCACGCTAATCTCCGTAACGCTGTGGAACACCGCAAGCGGCAGTAGCCAGCGGCGCTACGCCATCGTGCTGAGCAAAAACATTGGCCTGTTTGACGTTATCACCGAGCACCTTAGCGGCCGCCTCCGCGTGGTGAACAACAACCCGGCTACCAACCGCACCGGCTTTGAGTTCCGCGAGTGCACGTGGTGGCACAAGCCCGATGGCGACATTTGGGATATAGGCGAGGAGAAGCAGCTCTACTACACCGCTGGCGCGAGCCTCAGCGACAAGTTCTCCGCAAAAGACTCGATGTACCTCGTGCTGACCCTCCTCAACGGCGCCACCCTCAAAACCTGCCCCGATGCAAACTCCGCCTCCGCCTCCGCCAGCGACGATGGCGGCGGCAATGCGGGCAACGCGGGCGCAAAGTCAAGCCGCGTAGCCATCTACCCCAACCCAGCCCCCTCCGGCGGCATCGTCAAGCTCAGGCAGAGCGGCTTTGCCGATGGCGAAGAGGAAGAGGAGCGCTACGTGAAGTACTCCCTGTTCAGCAGCCAGGGTGGCCTCGTCCTCATCGGCGGCGATGCCTCGCCTCTCTACGATGGGCAGGGGCTTGCCATGCCCCAAGCTCCCGGCATCTACCACCTCCTGCTCGAAGGAAAGAACGGCAAAAAGTGGGCGACGAAGGTGGCGGTGGGTGAAAAGCGCCATGCGAGCTACTGAGGCTGAGGCTGAGGCGGCGACTATTTTCAATTGCAAAATTGCCATAAGAGACAGCATCCTCAACGCCGGTGCGACA
Source organism: Prevotellaceae bacterium (assembly GCA_031258915.1). Classification (GTDB taxonomy): domain Bacteria; phylum Bacteroidota; class Bacteroidia; order Bacteroidales; family UBA932; genus JAITMY01. The sequence continues at coordinate 3,795 of JAIRMD010000136.1, read as the reverse complement.
TCTCAGCTCTACCCTTGAGCAAAATGTTACATTGACGTTACATTGACGTTACATTACCGTTATGCTACCGTTATGCTACTATACATGCAAATCAAGTAACTCACACCATGCTTCCTTTTGATGTTTACCCGCTATGGGATATAGAGCCGGTGCGCGGCGAGGGCTGCTACCTGTACGACAAAAACGGCGTGCGCTACCTCGACTTTTACGGAGGTCACGCGGTGATTTCCGTTGGGCATACGCACCCGCGCTACGTGCAGCGCATCACCGAGCAGCTCGGGCGGCTGGGGTTTTACTCCAACGCCGTGCAAAATCCGCTGCAAAAGCAGCTGGCAGAGCGGCTGGGAGTTGCTTCGGGCTACCCGCACTTTTCGCTGTTTCTGTGCAACTCCGGCGCTGAGGCCAACGAAAACGCCATCAAGCTTGCCTCGCTCGATACGAACAAAAAGAAGGTGCTTGCGTTTGGCAAAGCCTTTCACGGGCGCACGTCGGGCGCTGTGGCCGCCACCGACAACCCCAGGATTGCTGCGCCGTTCAACGTTACCCCCAACGTAGAGTTTGCCCCGCTCAGCGATGCTGAGGCGGTGGAGAAAAAACTCAAGACGGGCGAGTTCTGCGCCGTTATCATAGAAGGAATACAGGGCGTTGGCGGTATTCTCATGCCCGGCGATGCGTTCCTGCAGCGGCTGCGGGCGCTTTGCAGCCGATACGGAGTTCGCCTCATTCTGGATGAAATACAGAGCGGATACGGGCGCAGCGGCAAGTTTTTTGCCCACCAGTGGGCGGGCATTGAGCCGGATCTTATCACAACGGCCAAGGGCATGGGCAACGGGTTTCCCGTTGGCGGAGTGCTCATTTCGCCAGCGTTTAAGGCGGTGCACAGCATGTTAGGCTCCACGTTTGGCGGCAACCACCTTGCCTGCGCCGCTGCCTTAGCGGTGCTTGAGGTATTTGAGGAGGAGCGCATTTTGGACAACGTGGCCGCTATGGGCGAGCTGCTGATGCGCGAGCTGCGGCAGGTGCCGGGCATCAAAGAGCTGCGCGGGCGCGGGCTAATGGTAGGCATGGAGATGGAAAAGCCCATGAGCGAGCTGCGCAGCAGGCTGCTCTTTGAGCATAAGATATTTACCGGCGCTGCAGGAGCGCACGTTATCCGGCTGCTGCCCCCGCTGTGCATTGGCGAGCAGCAAGCAGGTGAATTTATGAGCGCACTGAAAGCAGCGATGAACCATTAAATTTTTCTGAAGCAATGAAAAAAGTAACGCTTATTCTTCTTTCCGCCACGCTTGCGGTTGCCTGTAGTCGGCAATCGGCAAGGGTAGAAGGGCACATTGTCGGTGCAAACGGCGCAACGGCGCTGCTGAAAAAAGCGACGCTGGGGCGGCCTGTAGTGCTCGACTCTGTTCGGCTGGGCGCGTCGGAAAAGTTTTCTTTTAAGATTGGCAAGGTAGAGCCCGCCAGCTTCTACCAGCTTGTTGTCGATACCTTTGGGAGCATCACGCTGCTGGTGCACCCCGGCGATCGCATTGCGCTGTCGGCGCAGGCTCCCGGCGTAGTAGCCTCGTGCCGGTCGAGCGGGTCGGAGGATATGTCGCTGCTGCTGGAGCTGCAGCAAAGCGCTGCGCAGAGCAGCATGGCGCTCGACTCGCTGCTGCGCATGGCGAGCAGCAGCGGCGACGAGCAGCAGGTGGAGGCCGTGCGCAGGGGCATGGCGCGTATTTTTTTGCAGCAAAAGCGGTACAACACCACCTTCATCGTAAAGCACCCCACCTCGCCCGCCAGCATCACGGCGTTTTACCAAAAGCTGGGGCGCGAGCTGCCGCTGTTCGGCTCACCCGACGACCGCTTTCTGCTCCGCATGCTGACGGACTCGCTTCGCCCGCGGTACCCAAAATCGGGCTACGTGAAGGCGATGCTCGTTACGCTGGATGAGCTGGAGGAGGCGGCGCGGAAAGCCTCCCTGCAGGAGCTGATGGCGCAGGCCACTGAGGTGGACAAGCCGGAGGTGAAGCTGCCCGATGCTCAGGGAAACGTGCACCGGCTCTCGGCGCTCAAGGGAAAGGTAGCGCTGCTGGACTTTTGGATTTCGGCCAACCCGCTCTGCCTGATGGACAACCGCGAGCTGATGCCCCTGTACAGGAAGTACCACGCAAAGGGGTTTGAGGTTTTTCAGGTGTCGCTGGACGACGACGTTGAGCAGTGGAAAAGCGCCGTTGAGGAGCACGCGCTGCCGTGGATAAGCGTAACCTGCCCCGCCGCCGAAGGCTGCATCACAGCGCGGGAGTACCGCGTGCAAAACATCCCTGCGAACTTCCTCATCGACCGGCAGGGCAAAATTGCCGGAAGAGACCTGTACGGCGATGAGCTGGCAAAAAAAGTAAAGGAGCTGGTGGAACAATGAAGGCCTGCTTTTGCAATTCTTAATTCTTAGCGTTGATAGACACCCACTGCCATATTTTTGACGCTGCGTTCGATGCCGACCGCAGCGAAGCTGTGGCGCGGGCGCAGGCGGCGGGCGTTGCGCTGCTGCTCATGCCCAACGTCGATAGCAAAACCTTTGCCGGCATGATGCGCGCAGCCGGCATGTTTCCGCAGGCGTGCCTGCCTATGGTCGGCGTGCATCCCACCTCGATAACCGCCGAGAATGTGGAGCGCGAGCTGGACTTTGTGCGCGGCGAGCTGGAGAGGAATCCCCCCGGAACCTTCGTCGCCCTTGGCGAGATAGGCGTTGACTGCTACTGGAGCAGGGTGCACGTGGCGCAGCAGCTGGCTGCGTTTGAGCGGCAGCTGCGCCTCGCCGAGCTGCACAGCCTGCCGGTGGTGATTCACGCCCGCGATTCGTTTACCGAAATTCTGGATGTGCTGCGCCGCGCGAAGCCCAACGTGAGGGGGGTGTTCCATGCGTTTTCCGGCTCTGCGGAAATCTACCGCGAGGTAAAACGGCTGGGCGACTATAAGCTGGGCATAGGGGGTATGGTAACCTTCAAAAATTCTGCGCTGCCCGAGGTCGTGCGCCAGGCCCCGCTGAGCGACCTGCTGCTCGAAACCGACGCACCCTACCTCACGCCTGCGCCCCTTCGCGGCAAGCGCAACGAGAGCGCCTACCTGCCGCTGATAGCGCAGAAAATAGCTGAGGTAAAAGGCCTGAGCGCGGCGGCGGTGGCGGAGGCTACCACCGGTAACGCAGTGCAGCTTTTCAATCTGCCGGTGCAGGCAAAAATTAATGGCGCGTAAATTTTTATATCTACCAAAAAAAAATTACCTTTGCCTCGCTCCAACAGCACAGCACAGCACAGCACAGCACAGCGTAAGGAGAGATGGCCGAGTGGTCGATGGCGCACGCCTGGAAAGTGTGTATACTCCAAAAGGGTATCATGGGTTCGAATCCCATTCTCTCCGCAATCAACATTGATGGCCAATTGTTTGCACCTGCAAGGGGCTAAATCAGTTGTTTAACTCGTTGAATGTCGGAAGAAAAATCATTACTGTATTTAAAACGGTCAAGCGCAGGATGCTCATAGAAATGGAAGAAACAGTATAGAACAGGATGCCTTATGGCAAAAATTGTATGCGAGTAGCTATGTGCCGATTTTTCTTCCGACCACGACTGCGCTACTCCTCCTCCCTAAAAAACAGCTGGTAAAAGTGCAAGCCTGTTTTTTCGTCATACCCGCGTGTAATGTACTCGCGCCGGCCATGCACGTAGATGTGGAAGTTTTTGTCGAGCTTTATCACGCTTTTGAGCACCCGCGCCTGCCTCTTCACGGCGGCCTCCGAGATGCCAAACCGCTCCGG
>JAIRMD010000121.1 GCA_031258915.1 Prevotellaceae bacterium | reverse complement strand
CTGTTTACCCTTGTAGAGATGCGGGTAAGGATTTCGTAGGGAATGGTGTTGAGCTTCTCTGCAAGCGAGGCTACGCTGGGGTTTTCGCCAAAGACGGTAACCTCGTCGCCTTCGCGCACGTCAAGGTCGGTAGCATCTGCCATGCACATGTCCATGCAGATGTTGCCGATGAGTGGCGCCGGCTTGCCGTTGACGAGCACGCTTCCCACGCCGTTGCCCAGCAGGCGGTTTAGCCCGTCGGCGTAGCCAACGGGGATGGCGGCAATCGTCTTACTTTCGCGTGCCACCCCTTTTCGTCCGTAGCCCACCGTATCGCCTGCGGGTACGCGCTTTACCTGTACTACGGTGCTCTTGAGAGCGCTCACGGTGCGCATGCTGCCGGGCGTGGTGGCGCTGGCGCCGTAGAGCGAAATGCCCAGCCGCACCATATCGAGCTGCGCCTCCGGAAAGCGCTCCACGCCTGCCGAGTTTGCTATGTGCCGCAGCGTCTTGTAGCCCAGCTCGTCCTCCAGCCTTTTGCTCATCGCGCCAAACAGCGCAATTTGGGCGCGGGTAAAATCGTCGTGCTGCGGCTCGTCGGCAGCGGCAAGGTGCGAGAAGATGCTTGCCACCTTCAGGCTGCGGAAGCGGGACAGGCATTGCAGCAGCTCCTCCAGCTCCTCCTCCACAAAGCCCAGGCGGTGCATCCCTGTATCCAGCTTCAGGTGGATGCTGCACAGGCTTTCACCGGAGCGTAGCGCCGCTTCGCTGTAGCGTTGCAGCATGTTCAGGTTGTAAATTTCCGGCTCAAGGCGGTAGTCCAGCATTTGCTCAAACGTGCCCGGTTCGGGGTTTAGCACAAGTATGGGCATGGCAATTCCGGCGCGGCGCAGCTGCACCCCCTCATCGGCAAAGGCAACGCCCAGATAGCTCACGCGCTGGTGCTGCAGCAGCCGCGCCACCTCGCTCAGCCCCGCCCCGTAAGCGTTTGCCTTGACCACGGCAAGCGTTTTGACTCCTTTTTTCAGCTTTGCCCGCAGCGCGTTGAGGTTATCGGTGAGCGCGGTGAGGTTGACTTCCAGCGTGGTGAGGTGCGTTTTTTGCGCCAGCTGGCGCGAAATCTGCTCCAGCGCAAAGCGGCGGCTTCCCTTGATAAGAATGGCCTCGTCCTTGAACGTACTGCGGTCGAGCTGCCGCAAAAAATGTCCGGTAGATGAAAAATGCGCGGTTTCGCAGGCGAACTTGCCCAGGTGCTTTCCTATCTGCGCACCGATGGCGACGAGGCGCGATACACCATGCTCGCGCAGCAGCTCGGCCACTTCGCCGTAGAGCCGCCAACCCTCCTTGCCGCTTTGCTCAATGTCGGAGAGGATGACCGTGCGGCGGCGGTGCTTGCCAAAGCTCGACAGGAAATCCAGCGCTATGCGGAGCGAAACTACATCGGCGTTGTAGGCATCGTTGATGATGGTGCAGCCGTTGATGCCCTCGTGCAGCTCGAGCCGCATGGCAATGGGCGAGAGGTGCGCCGCGTTGCCCGCCACGTTCTCCTCGTTGATGTGCAGCGAGGGGAAGAGCTGCGCGAGGAGCATGCAGGTAGTGAAGCTTTGCAGCGCATTTTCCGTTGAGGCGGCATCGGCAAAGGGGATGTTGAGCGAAAAGCGCTTGCGCGAGGCGGCAACCTCTACCGTTACGCAGGTAGCAGCGTCGCCTTTTTCGGCAGAAATGACGCGCACATCGGCGTCGGCGGCAGCCCCCCAGCAGTAGAGGCGCTTTTGCGCAAGCGCTGCGGTGGCGCGAATGGCTGTATGCACCTCGTACTGGTCGGCGCAGTAGGCAATGGCGTCAGCGTTGGCGCACAGGCGCAGCTTCTCGCGCAGCTTCTGCTCGCGCGTGGCAAACCCCTCCTGATGCGCCTCGCCAAGGTTGGTAAACGCCACCACGCTGGGGCGAAGAATATTTTCCAGGCGCTCCATCTCGCCGGGCTGCGAAATGCCCGCCTCAAAAATTCCCAGCTCCGCCTCCTCGCCCATGCTGCATACCGCAAGCGGAACGCCCACCTGCGAGTTGTAGCTCTTGGGGCTGCGCGCCAGCTTGAGCTGCGTAGAGAGCAGCTGCGCAATCCACTCCTTGACTACCGTTTTGCCGTTGCTGCCGGCCACCGCCACCACCGGGTAGCTTTGCTGCCGGCGGTGATGGGCTGCCAGCGCCTGCAGCGCCCGCAGCCCGTCGGGGACGGTAATGAACGAGGCCTGCGGGTAGCGGCTCACGTTGACTTCTTCGCTCACCACAAAGGCGCGCACGCCGCGCTCGTAGAGGTCGGCAAGGTAGGAATGCCCGTTGTGCCGTTCACCAGCAATGGCAAAGAACAGCGCCTTGTCGGGGTAAAACGTGCAGCGGCTATCCGTAGCAATATCCGTAACAACAGCAGCGCCTTTTCCTGCGAGCGCTCCGTCAATGATTTTGGCAACTGCCGAAAGGGTATAGGTCATCGAGTTGAATTTAAGGGTACAGATTTTTTTTTCAGCGCAGAAAAGTGAGAAAATAGCTAACCTACCATCGCTTCTCTGGAATAAAAAAATCACGCAATGTTGAGCCTCGCCTTCACCTGGCTCCTGTACGCGACGGATATGGGGATGTAGGTTTTGCCGAACACAATGCAGCTGCGCTCAATAATTTTGACCTTGGAGAGGTTGACAATGAACGAGCGGTGCACTCTTGCAAACAGCGCGTCGGGCAGCTCGTCGTCCATGTGCTGTAGCGAGGTAAGGGTCATGATTTTTTCGCCGGAAGCGGTGTATATCGCCACGTAGTCGCGGAGCGCCTCGAGGTAGAGGATTTCGCTGTGCTCTACCTTTTGGAGCCTGTAGCCGGTCTTAACGATGATGTACTCCGGCGCGGCGGCGGCGGTAGCGGTGGCGGGCGAGGCCTCGATGTAGCGCTGCGCCTTCTGCGCCGACTTCAGAAAATCGGCGTAGCTGATTGGCTTGAGGAGGTAGTCGATGGCGTCTACCTTGAACCCCTCGAGCGCAAAGCAGTCGAAGGCGGTGGTAAAAATCACCTTAGCCTTGCAGTCGTCAACCATCGCCGCCAGCTGCAGGCCCGTGAGGTCGGGCATTTGAATATCCAAAAAGAGCAGCTCCGCCGGCTGCGCTCTGAGGGACACTATAGCGTCCACAGCGCTGGAGAAGCTGCCGGCAAGCGCCAGAAACGGTGTCTGCGCAATGTAGGATGTCATCAGCGCCAGCGCCAGCGGCTCATCGTCCACCGCAAAGCACTTTATCGGTTGTAAGTTGTAAGCCATGAATCTGAAATCTGAAATCTGAAATCTGAAATCTGAAATTTGAACTCTGAACTCTGAACTCTGAAATTTGAAATCCACTCCCGTTAGCAGATTCGGATTTGCGCCATAAATTCTCCCTTCTCATTTTTTGCTGTCCAATAGTGGCGGTTGGGGTAGATCAGCTCAAGGCGCTTGCAGAGGTTCTCCAGCCCTATGCCGGAGCCGCTGGCACCCTTACCGGTCTTGGGGAATGAGGTGTTGCGGACGGTGCACACCACGCTACGCCCCTCCTCCACCGCAATGCTGATGCTGATGCGGGATGGCTTTGCAGCGCTAACGCCGTGCTTAAAGGCATTTTCGACCAGCGTAATGAAGAGCATTGGGGCGATGGCTATATCCTCGTCGCTTTCGGGCAGCGCCAGCGTCAGCTTGACGTTTTTGGGCAGGCGCAGCTTCATCAGGTTGCAGTAGTCGCGCACAAACTCTACCTCCTTCCGCAGCGATATCCGCTCCTTTGAGGCCTCGTAGAGTTGGTAGCGGAGCATGTCGCTGAGGTTGTGCACCGCCAGCTGTGCGCTGCGGGGGTTGAAGGCAATCAGCGCGTAAATGTTGTTGAGCGAGTTGAACAGGAAGTGAGGGTTGAGCTGGCTCTTGAGCTGCTGCAGCTCAACGGCAGCTTTCTCCTTCTTCAGCGCAGCCATCTTGGCCTGCACCTCGTACCACCGCGTAGTAACCTTAATGGCAACGCTGGTGCCCGCTACCATCACCTGCGACAGCGCGCCAATGATGAAGGGTTGAAGCCGAAAGCTGGGAGCCGGCGCGAGGGGCGCCGCAATGCCTCTCTCCGGGTACGGCGGAAAGGGGAAAAAGGTGTCGTGCCAAATAAACACGATGAGCCTCACAGCGGCAATGGCAAGCAGGTTGGCCAGCATGAACTTCGCTATCTTTTTGCCGAACAGGTAGCGGTTGATGAGCAGGGCGTAGTTGAGGTAAAAAATGATCATGTACTCCACCTGAATCGTTAGCAGGCGGATGGTACGGATGGTATGCTCGCGCTCTCCTCCCCCCTGCAGGTAGGAGAAGGCAAACGGAATGAGCACAAGGCTACCCCACACCAGCAGGTGAACCGAAAACTCTTTGAACCGAAAGTTGAGCGACAAGTGCATTTTGGTGAGCTATGGGTTATGAATATCCACGCGTAAGCGTTAGCTCACCAGCGCTTTTCCCGTCATCTCTTCGGGAATTGCAATGCCCATGAGGGTAAGCACGGTGGGGGCGATGTCGGCGAGCGCACCGCGGGCGGCGTGCCTCACCTCCCCATCCACCGCGATAAAGGGCACGGGGTTGAGCGAGTGCGCCGTGTTGGGCGATCCGTCGGCGTTGATGGCGTTGTCGGCGTTGCCGTGGTCGGCGGTGATGAGCACCGTGTAGCCGTTACCCTGCGCCGCCTTCACCACCTCGCCCACGCACTGGTCAACGGTCTTTACCGCCTTCACGATAGCTTCGTACACGCCGGTGTGCCCCACCATGTCGCCGTTGGCGAAGTTGAGGGCGATGAAGTCGAACTTTTTCCTGTTCAGCTCCGCCACCAGCGCATCCTTTACGAGCAGGGCGCTCATTTCGGGCTGCAAGTCGTAGGTGGCCACCTTGGGCGAGCTGATGAGACTGCGCTCCTCACCGCCGAACGTAGCCTCGCGCCCTCCTGAAAAGAAGAACGTTACGTGCGCGTATTTTTCCGTTTCGGCGATGCGCAGCTGCTTTTTGCCTGCCTTTGCGAGCACCTCGCCCAGCGTATTTTGCACGTTGTCCTTGTCAAAGAGGATGTGCAGCCCGGCGAACTTGTCGTCGTAAGGTGTCATGGTGCAGAAGTAGAGGGGGATGGCGCTCATGCCGTGCTCCGGCATGTCCTGCTGGGTGAGCGCAGCGGTGAGCTCTTTAGCGCGGTCGTTGCGGAAGTTGAAGAAGATGACGGCGTCGCCCTCCTGCAGGCGCCCCCTGCCCTGCCCGCAGCAGGCAACGGGCTTGATGAACTCGTCGGTAACGTTTTCGTCGTAGGAGCGCTGCACGGCCTGCACGGGGTCGGCGGCGGCGTTGCCGGCGCCGTGCACCAGCAGGTTGTACGCCTCGCGGATGCGCTCCCAGCGCTTGTCCCTGTCCATGGCGTAGTATCGCCCTACGATGGAGGCAATTTCGCCGCACGACGCTTTGAGCCGGCCTTGCAGCTGCTCGATGAAGCCCTTGCCGCTTCTCGGGTCGGTGTCGCGCCCGTCCATGAAGCAGTGCACGAAGGTGCGCCCCTGTAGCCCGTACTCGCCCGCCACATCGCACAGCTTGTAGAGGTGGTCGATGGAGCTGTGCACGCCGCCATCGGACGTTAGCCCCATGAGGTGGAGCTGCTTTCCGCTGCTTTTGGCGTACTCAAACGCTGCCGCCACCTCAGCGTTTTGCAGGATGGCGTTGCCGCGGCAGGCGATGTTGATTTTTACCAAATCCTGATACACCACGCGCCCTGCGCCAATGTTGAGGTGCCCCACTTCGGAGTTGCCCATTTGCCCCTCCGGCAGCCCCACGTTTTCGCCGCAGGCGAGCAGCTCCGAGGTGGGGTATTCCTTTGCAAGGCGCTCCATGTTGGGCGCTCCTGCGGTGTAGATGGCGTTGGTGCGGTCGTGCTTGCCGTTGCCCCAGCCATCGAGAATCATTAAAAGTACTTTCCTTTTCATTAGTGTTTATGCCATTCTTTAGTTATAAGCTTGCGCGGGGTTACCCCCGCTCATCCCCTTCGGGGGCTACAGCCGCGCCGGTGTTCGGATCGCTACTTTTTTCGGATAACGGTCAAACCGTCCCGCAAAGGTAGCATAATTTTTTCTACGCCGGTGTCGCTGCGCACCATTTCGTTGAATTTTTGCAGAGCCAGCGTGTGCTTATCGCCGGAGCGGGGGGCGGTGAGTATTTTTCCGCTCCAGAGCACGTTGTCGGCAATGATAAGCCCGCCGGAGGGCGTGAGCGATAGCGCCATGCGGTAGTAGTCGGGGTACTCGCGCTTGTCGCCGTCAATGAATACAAGGCCAAACGTTTTTCCGAGCAGCGGCGCACCCTCAAGGGCGTTTTGGTGGTGTACCTTTACTTGCGCCGCCTGCGGCGACTGGCCGATGAAGGCGCGCGCAATTTCGAGCGCCTCGTCGTCCACATCGTAGGTGTGCAGCGCTCCGCGTGGCGGAAGCGCGGCGGCCAGGCACAGCGCCGAGTATCCGGTGAAGGTGCCTACCTCCAGAATATCGTCGGGCGCTGCCAGCGTAGCCAGCAGCTGCAGCAGCAGCCCTTGCCGCCACTGCGAGAGCATGCGCGGGTGCAAAGCGCGCAGGTGCGTTTCGCGCGACAGCGCCCGCAGCAGCTCCGGCTCCGGAGTGGAGTGGGCAAGGCAGTATGCATCAATTTCAGATGTCAGATTTTTTAGAAAGTCGGAGGTGCTACAAAGTGTGTAATTGCATTTTCATTCTACAAAGATAGCATGAAATTCCCAATTACACACAAACGGATAAAAATGGGGTGCATTTCAAATTGTCGCATTTAAGAACGCAGATGACGCAGATGGCGCAGATTTTCATAGATTTTTTTAGCTGCGAAAATCTACATCACCTGCGTCACCTGCGTTTTAACCACCCGGAATTAATGCAACAATTTGAAATGCACTCCCAATGACGAGAACGCTGCGCCCCCCTCACTTCTTCTTCCTCTGAATGCGGTACTCCACGTTGACCGGAATGTTGCCGGTGGAGTCAGCCGAGCTCCTGACGGTTT
>JAIRMD010000103.1 GCA_031258915.1 Prevotellaceae bacterium | reverse complement strand
CTGTGGTACGAAGGCTGCCGTCGTCAGGATTTGATTCGCGATGGGTCTTACCTCAAAGTGATGAAAGAGAAATGCGATGCTTATGGTCAGCCGTTTATTGCAACGGAAAACTATGTTCGCTTCCCCATTCAGGAAAGCATAATAATTGCGGGGCAAGGCATTATTGAGCAAAACCCGGGTTATTGATGCGATGTAAAGGGGTATTAGAAAAAGCGGCTGGGCAAAAATGCTCAGCCGCTTTTTTTCTTTACGTGCAGCGGGTTGACAAGCGCCAAGTGTAATTTCAACTAACAAATGCAACTTTGAGTAAGAAAAAAAGCTATCTTCACGGGCATGCCCACGCAGGTTGCATTGAGATGCTGAAGCTACAAGAGAACAATTTTTTGCAAAAACAGCGAGGGCAAAAAGATTTTTTGTACCTTTGGCTGTTTTTGCGCAAAAAAAGATGTTCACCTCGCGGCAAAAACAGCAACCTAACATAGTGTTTATCCGCTTTCCTGCTACTCCTCTCCGGTGGCAGGGGCTTGTAGCTTTAACGAATGAAAGTAGATGTAGTCATTGGCCTGCAGTGGGGCGACGAGGGTAAAGGAAAAGTTGTGGATGTGCTTACGCCAAAGTACAGCGTGGTGGCACGCTTTCAGGGAGGGCCAAACGCCGGGCATACGCTGGAGTTCGATGGTAAAAAGTTTGTGCTGCACACCATCCCTTCGGGCATTTTTCGCGGCGGAACGGTCAACCTTATAGGCAACGGCGTAGTGGTTGACCCCACTACTTTGGCGGACGAAATCGATACGCTTAACGCTGCGGGGGTGGCCACTATAGGCAAAATTTTGCTCTCCAAAAAAGCGCACCTTATCCTCCCCACCCACCGCGCGCTGGATGCGGCGCAGGAGGCCGCCAAGGGCGGAGCAAAAATAGGCTCTACGCTCAAGGGTATAGGCCCGGCCTACACCGACAAAATTGGCCGCGCGGGCCTTCGCGTGGGCGACGTGCTGCACCCCGATTTCAAAAAAAAGTACGATGCGCTCAAGCAAAAGCATGTAGCCTTGCTCCGGCAGCTCGGCTGCGCACCCGGCGGGGAGGAGGAGGAAAAGTGGATGCAGTGCATTGACCGGCTGCAAAATGAGCTGACAATTGTTGACAGCGAGTACGAGGTGAACGAGCTGCTGAACAAGGGGAATATTTTGGCCGAAGGTGCGCAAGGCTCGATGCTCGACGTTGACTTTGGCTCGTACCCGTTTGTAACCTCGTCCAGCACAGTATGCGCCGGAGCCTGCACGGGGCTTGGGGTTGCACCGGGCAGGGTAGGCGAGGTGATAGGCATCTTCAAAGCTTACTGCACGCGCGTTGGCAGCGGCCCCTTCCCCACAGAGCTGTACGACGAGGTGGGCGAGCAAATGCGCAGGCAGGGCTGCGAGCTCGGCTCTACCACAGGCCGCCCGCGGCGATGCGGCTGGCTCGACTTAGTGGCGCTCAGGTACTCCATCATGCTCAGCGGCGCAACGCAGCTCTTCATGATGAAGGCCGACGTAATGGATAACTTCGACGCCGTCAAAGTAGCCACAGGCTACAAAATCAACGGCGAGGCCACCGACCGCTACCCATACGAGGTTGACGTGCCGGTAGAGCCAATATATAAGGAATTTAGAGGATGGAAGATGCCGCTTTCGGGCTGCCGCACCGAAAAAGACCTCCCGCAGGAGTTTCTGGGCTACGTCACCTTTATTGAGCAGCAAACGGGCGTACCTGTGAAGTTTATTTCCGTAGGCCCGGATAGAAAAGAGACGGTATTACGCTAACAAAAAGAATTGCAACATGACAACTTACGAAATCAGGCATGCGGCGCACCCCGCCGATGCCAAATGCTACGACACGCAGCGCCTGCGTGAAGAATTTTTGATAGAAAAGCTTATGCTGGACGATGAAGTACGCATGGTTTACACCATGTTCGACCGCCTGATTGTGGGTGGGGCAGCGCCCCGCGCCGGAGCGCTCGAGCTCGAAGCCATCGACCCGGTTAAAGCGCCGTTTTTCCTGCACCGCCGGGAGCTGGGCGTTATCAACGTAGGCGGCACGGGCACGGTAAGCGTGGATGGCAAAGAGTTCACCTTGCAGTACAAGGAGGCGCTATACTTGGGTAGCGGCAACCGCAAGGTGCTGTTTAGCAGCGCAGCTGCCAGCAATCCGGCGCACTTCTACTTTAACTCGGCGCCGGCGCACAAAAATTGCCCCGACAAGCACATCACGCTGGCAGACGCGGTGGTGGTCGATGCCGGCTCGCCCGAAACCTGCAACGCCCGTCGCATCAATAAGCTCATTGTGAACCAAGTGCTCGAGACATGCCAGCTGCAAATGGGCATGACAGAGCTCCGCGTGGGCAGCGTATGGAACACCATGCCCCCCCACACCCACTCGCGCCGCATGGAGGCATACTTCTACTTTGAGGTGCCGAAGGGTGAAGCCGTGTGCCACTTCATGGGCGAAGCTACCGAAACGCGCCACATCTGGATGGCCAACGAGCAAGCGGTGATTTCGCCTGCATGGTCTATCCATTCGGCGGCGGCCACCAGCAGCTACATCTTCATCTGGGGCATGGCCGGCGAAAATCTCGACTATGGCGACCAGGACTTTACCTCGCCGGATGCG
>JAIRMD010000241.1 GCA_031258915.1 Prevotellaceae bacterium | reverse complement strand
AAGAAGCTTTTTTTGCTGTGTGCACTTGGAAATCCTGAGTTTTTCATGTACTTTTGCGCAACAAAAACGAGCAGCACAGCATGAATCCCCTCAAGCGCTTAGCCGGCGATACGGCCATTTATGGGTTTAGCACCATCGTTGCCCGCCTCATCAACTACCTGCTGGTGGCCTACCACACGCGCGTGCTCGACAGGGCGCAGTACGGCGTATTCACGGAGTTTTACGGCTACGCAACGTTTTTTCTGGTTTTGCTCACCTACGGCATGGAAACGGGCTTTTTCCGCTTTTCATCTCGCGCCGGCCAGCGCCCCAATACGGTTTTCAGCACCTCGCTGGCGTCGCTGTTCATCACCTCGTCGCTGTTTTTTGCGGTGGTCATGCTCAACCTTTCGGGCTTCAGCGCGTGGATGGGCTACCCGGGCAACCGCTCCTACGTGCTGCAAATGGCGGCGGTGCTGGCCATCGATGCCTTTACGGCGATACCCTTTGCCCGCCTTCGCTTTTTACGCAAGGCAAAAACATTTGCGCTCTTCAAGCTGCTCAACGTGGTGTTCTACGTGCTTACTAGCGTGCTGTTCTTTACGCTTTTGCCCCCATACTTTGCGCAGCACCCCGATTCGCTTTTGCTCCGCTTTTTTTCGCCCGGCGTGGACGTTGGCTACATATTCACCGCTAACCTCCTGAGCAGCCTGCTGTCGCTGGCGCTGCTCCTGCCCACCATCTTCAGCGTCAGGTTTTCGTTTTCCTTTGCCGTGCTCAAAAGAATGCTTGCCTACTCGCTTCCCCTGCTCATTGCAGGCTTGCCGGGCGTTGCCAACGATTACCTCGACCGCGTGCTGTTCAAGCACCTCTACGCCGACCCCTCTTTTGCCCTCGACCAGCTGGGCGTGTACGGCGCCAACGCAAAGCTGGCGGTGCTCATGGTGCTTTTTGTGCAGATGTTCCGCTACGCCGCCGAGCCGTTCTTCTTCTCCCACGCCGATAAAGCCGATGCCCGCCCGCTTTTTGCAAAAGTCATGAAGTATTTTGTCATCTGCGCTGTGTTTATATTTTTGCTGGTTTCGCTTAATATTGATATATTTGCATATTTTACTGGAAAAAATTTTCGCGAGGGTGTTACCATTGTGCCCGTAATGCTGTTTGCCAACCTCCTGCTCGGCGTGGTTTTCAACCTGTCAATGTGGTATAAGCTGTCGGAGAAGACAAAGTATGCCGTTTACATTACCTTTTCCGGAATGCTGGTAACGGTGCTTGTCAACGTTATTTTTATTCCCCTTTACGGCTACCATGCCGCTGCGTGGGCGCACTTTTTCAGCTACGCTGTCATGCTGGTCATCAGCTACGTAATGGGCCAAAAATTTTACCCTGTCCGGTATGATTTAAGAGCCATTGGGTTTTACATTTTCGCAGGCTTGGGCATTTACGCTATCTTTGTACTTTGCAGGCGCTTTGATTTGGGGCTTGCGCTGAAATCCATGCTTGCCGCTGCGCTTTTGCTCATTTACCTTGCCGTAGCATTTTTGCGCGACGGGCGGGCGATTTATGCTGCACGCGGGTAAGCTGCGCGTAGCTATGGCAATTCCCCGCAACCGAAAAACACCGTAACATTGTATTTATTAGCAATTTATATTTATATGGAAGTAAAAGTCATTAACGCCTCGAAGTATCCGCTGCCGCAGTACGCTACCGAGCTTTCGGTGGGGCTTGACCTGCGAGCCAACATTGATGAGGATGCTATCCTCAAGCCCATGCAGCGGATGCTTGTGCCTACGGGCATTTTCGTTGAGCTGCCCGACGGCTACGAGGCGCAGATTCGCCCGCGAAGCGGCCTGGCCGCAAAGCTCGGCATAACCATCATCAACGCGCCCGCCACCATCGACCCCGACTACAGGGGCGAGCTAAAGGTGCCGCTGGTAAACCTTTCGACGGAGGTTTTTGTGCTCAAGCCCGGCGAGCGCATCGCCCAGATGGTGCTTGCCCGCTTTGAGCGCATCTGCTGGAAGCCCGTTGAGGCGCTGAGCGAAACCGCGCGCGGAGCCGGTGGCTTTGGGCATACAGGGCTAAAGTAGCCGGTGGATAGGCGCAAATTTTTTTTTGACTGCTAAATGTTGAACCGCTTGAAAAACACATTTCTCCTCTTTCTCCTCACGCTTGCCATGCCGGTAGCGGCGGGGGCTAAAGCTAAGCTGCCTGCGCCGCCAGCGGGCGAGCGGAAGGCTGTGCCCGAGCGCAAGCGTATGGAGCAAATCTACTTTTTCGGCGAGGGGAAAAAGCTGCTTTTGCATGGCGATGCAAACGGCGCGGTGTACTGCTTTGGGCGAGCCATCAAAGCCGACCCCTACTGCGACGCCTGCTACTACGAGCTTTCCAATACCTACGCCCTGGCAAACCAGCTGCCGGAAGCCCTCGCGCTTGCACAGGCGGCCTACACGCTCGATTCGGCCAACGTTTGGTACACCCTGCGCCTTGCGCAGCTCCACGCCGGCAGCGACAACAACCCCGAAGCGCAGCTGCTTTTTGAAAAAGCCATTGCGCAAAACCCCAAAATCGCGGAGGCTTACTACGACCTGCTGACCATTTACGACAAGCGTCGCCTGTACGGTAAGGCTGCGCAGCTGCTCCTGCTGCACCGGCAAAATTTTGGGACGGACGAAGCCAGCATGCTTTCCATGCAAAGCATCCTGTTTAAGCAGGGCAAAATTGGCGAGGCCATTGCCGAGGTAAAGCAGCTGGTAGACCTCCACCCGTCCGAGCAGCAGTACTGGCTGCTGCTGGCCGAGCTGTACGGAACAATCAAAGCCGACTCGCTGGCCTTTGGCGCGATTTTGCAGGCCAAAGAAATTGATTCTGCCTCGCATGAATTTCAGGCAGGCTTGTCGGACTACTACCGCCAAACCTCCAACTTCGACGGCTACTTTCGCTGCCTGCTGCAGCTGTTTGCCAACAAAGAAACGCCCACCTTGCAAAAGCAGCAGGTGCTGGCCTTTTTGCAGCAGTTTCCGGCTATAGAGCGCGACTACTCCCCCGCGATAGACTCCCTGTACGCGCTGGCGAGAGCAACGTACAGCTACCGGCAGGAGGAGCTTTACGCAACCTACCTTGCTCAAACCGGCAGAACCAGCCACGCGCTTGGCGTGCTAAAGCGCCTGACGGTGAGGGGTGAAAACGATGCCTACTTGCTCGATGTGCTGCAAAAAGGGCAAAAATCGCGGTTCTTTTCCGCATACGCCGACGAATCCCTTGCGCTCTACGGAGCGTGGCGGATTTACTTGGATTTGCTGCTGCTGCGTCAGGAGTGGGAGCTGCTGGTGCGCGAAACCGATGGCTACCTCAAAGCGCTGCCCGACAAGCACAGGGGGCTTTACGTAAAAGGCTTGGCATACTTCCAGCAAAAAGATTACGGCAAAGCGCTCGATGCATTCCTGCAGGCGCAAAAGCGCTGCACCGCGCCAACAGATACCGCTTTTCTGGTGATGCTATACTCCTCGCTGGGCGACGCTTACTTTTACCTGAAAAATTACGCCAAGTCGGACAAGTACTTTGACATGGCGCTCCGCTTAGACGTCGACAGCTATTCGATAATGAATAACTACGCCTACTACCTGAGCCTGAGCAACCGAAGGCTGAAAAAAGCGCTGAAAATGAGCAAAGCAACCATTGAAGCATATCCCGAAAACCCGGTTTTTTTAGATACCTACGCATGGATTTTGTACCGCATGGGAAAGTATAGCGACTCCAAGCAAATTTTTCGTCAGGCGCTGGTAAAGGGCGGCGACAGGGAGCCGGTAATGCTGGAGCACTACGGCGATGTGCTCTACAAGCTCAAGGAGTATAGCAACGCGCTTATCTACTGGCAGCGCGTAGTGGAGCAGGGGGGCAGCTCGCCGGAGCTGCAAGAAAAAATAAACAAAGCAAAGTCGCTGTGAAGCATATTTTTACCATATCGCTGTTGATGCTGCTGCTGGCTGCTCCGCTGGCTGCGCAAAAATCTGTTCAGAGCCTCGAACAGCAAAAAAAACAGGTAGAGGCGGATATTGCCTATACCAACTCGCTTATTGCCAAAACCCAATCGGAGCAAAAGGCGACCCTTGACAACCTCAACCTGATTCATGCCAACCTTCTTTCTCGCCAAACGCTTATTCAGGAAATTGACAACTTGCTGGCAGCATTGTCTGTAGCAATCGTTGACCGGCAAAAGAAAATAGCAACTTTGTACAATGATTTGGTGCGCCTCAAGGATAACTACGCCAAAATGTTGAACTTTGCCTACCGTAACCGCATGTCCTACATGCAGCTCATGTACATCTTCGGCAGCGATGACTTCAACCAGGCCTACCGCCGCATTGTCTACCTCAAGGCTTACTCCGACTACCGCATTAGCCAGGCAAAAAGCATCGCCAGGCAAAGCGAAGGGCTGAAAAGCGAGCTCTTGTCGCTAAAAGCGCAAAAGGCCGAGCAGCAGTACCTGCTTAGCCAAAAAACAGTAGAGCTGCTTGCCTTGGATACAGAGGAGAAAGCGTACCAAGCGACCATATCCACCTTGCAGGTCAAAGAAAAAGAGCTGATGATGGATTTGGAGGCAAAGAAAAAGCGGGCGACGCAGCTCAACACGCAAATACAAAACGCCATTGCCGAAGAAACTCGCCGTGAAGCAGAGCGTCGCCGCGAAATTGAAAAGAAAAATCAGGAAATGGCGAAAAAAATCGCAGCCGACGAGCGTGCGCTAACGCTGCTGTTTGAGAAGCAGCGCGGAACCCTGCCCGTTCCGGTTGCGCGAAGCGTAGTGGTTACTCGCTTTGGCATCTATGAGCATCCGGTGCTCAAAGGCATTAAGGTTACTAGCAATGGCATAGACCTCTCTACCACCGACGGCGCAGTGGTGTCTGCTGTGGCCGACGGCGTTGTGCGCAGAATATTTACCACCGGCTCGGCAACAAGCCTGCTCATTCAGCACGGGCTTTACTACACGGTTTACACCCACCTCAAGAATATCACCGTGCGCGTTGGCGACGCTGTGCGCACCCGGCAGCCCGTTGGGTTAGTGGCAACCTCCCCCGACAGCGACCGCGCCATCCTACACTTTGAGCTTTGGAAGCAAACCGTCAAGTACAACCCTGAGGAGTGGCTCTCCAAAAAACCGTAGCCCAAACATTTGAGCAGAGAAGCAATGGCCGCAATTCGTAAAATCATCCACGTTGATATGGATGCTTTTTATGCCTCGGTTGAGCAGCGCGATAACGAGGCATACCGGGGGAAGCCGCTGGCGGTGGGGTACCCCGAGCTGCGCGGGGTTGTGTCGGCGGCCAGCTACGAGGCGCGAGCCTACGGCGTGCACTCGGCAATGCCTTCGGTTACGGCCAAGAGGAGGTGCCCGCACCTGATTTTTGTCCCCCCGCGCTTCGACGTTTACCACGCCGTTTCCATGCAGCTCCGCGCAATATTCCTCGATTACACCGATTTGGTAGAGCCGCTCTCGCTCGACGAAGCTTTCCTTGATGTTACGGTTAACCACAAAAACATCCCATCGGCAACCATCATTGCCAAAGAAATTCAGCGCAGGATTTACGAGGAAACAGGGCTGAGGGCTTCTGCCGGAGCTTCGTACTGCAAGTTTTTGGCCAAAATTGCCTCCGACTACAAAAAGCCAAACGGCTTTTTTGCCATCCTGCCTCAAGAGGCCGAAAAATTTATCGAAACGCTGAACGTTGAGCAGTTTTTTGGGGTGGGGAAGGTAACAGCGCAGCGCATGCACGCCTGCGGGATTTTTACCGGGTTAGACCTCAAAAGCCGCACGGAGGCGGAGCTCGTACGCCTTTTCGGGAAGGCCGGCCATACGTTTTACGAAAATGCAAGGGGAATCGATTTGCGCGAGGTGAAACCTAACCGCGCTGCGAAGTCCATCAGCGCAGAGAATACATTCCTCACCGATAAAGATTCGCTGATGCTGCTCAACGTGGAGCTCTACCACCTTGCAGGCGAGGTCATGCAGCGCATGAAGGAGGAGGATTTTTACGGAAAGACCATCACCGTAAAGGTAAAGTACGCCAACTTTAAGCTCATCACGCGCAGCAGAACGTTTCCGCACAGGGTGCACCACTTTAA
>JAIRMD010000156.1 GCA_031258915.1 Prevotellaceae bacterium | reverse complement strand
CGTATATACCCCTTGGAGCGTCCGGTAAGCGAGCAGCGGTTATGCAGGCGTACCGGGCAGGAGTTTTTGGGCAGCTTTGTCAGCCCTACGTAGTCTCCGGCTTCCTTGAGCGCCTTGCGCTTTTCGGCATACTTTGCCACCAGCTTGGCGCGCTTTACCTCGCGCGCTTTCATGCATTCTTTTGCCATTGTCTAGCTACTGTTTTTTTGCGTTTTTAAATGGTAAACCAAAATGGCGAAGCAGCGCGTACGCCTCCTCATCCTTTTCGGTAGTGGTAACAAAGGTCATCTCCATGCCCATAATCTTCGTTACCTTTTCAATATCTACCTCCGGAAAAATAATCTGCTCTTTCACGCCCAGGTTGTAGTTGCCGCGTCCGTCCAGCTTGTCGCTGATGCCGCTGAAGTCGCGAATGCGGGGCAGCGAGATGCAAATCAGCCTTTCCAGAAATTCGTACATTTTGTTGCTGCGCAGGGTTACCTTCACGCCTATCGGCATGCCTTTGCGCAGCTTGAAGTTGGATATGTCCTTCGTGGCGCGGGTAACCAGCGCTTTTTGCCCCGTGATGACGGAGAGCTCGTTTTGGGCGACCTCTATCAGCTTCTTATCGGCTGTTGCCACGCCAACGCCCTGGTTGACAACTATTTTCTCAAGCCTTGGCGCCTGCATGAGGTTTTTATAGCCAAACTCCTTCACCAGGGCGGGCACAATCTCCTCCCTATACTTTTTTTTGAGCAAAGGAATATATCCCTTTGCATCCACATATACCTGTGCGCTTGGTTGTTGTTTCTTTGCCATTACTTAATTTCTTCTCCGGTTGTTTTTGCGTAGCGTACCAGCTTGCCTTTTTCGCCCATGCGGCGCCCCACTCTGGTGGGTCTTCCATTGCTATCGTTCACCATCAGGTTGGAGATGTTGGTGGCCGCCTCCTGCTTGATGATGCCGCCCTGCGGGAGCTTCGAGGTCGGCTTGGTATGCTTCGATACCATGTTCACACCTTCCACAATAGCCCGGCCTTTGCCCGTGAGCACTTCGAGCACGCGGCCCTTTTTGCCCTTGTCGTTGCCGGCAATTACGGTAACGCTATCGCCTTTTTTTATTTTAAGTTTTACTTTACCCAGCATGGTTTTTACTTTTCAAGTTGTCTTTTTGATTTTTGCGCTTTGCCCTGCCTCTTTTTACAGCGCTTACTTTTACAGCACTTCGGGCGCCAGCGATACAATTTTCATATAGTTGTCGCGCAGCTCGCGGGCTACAGGGCCAAATATGCGGGTCCCGCGAATTTCGCCCTGCGCGTTGAGGAGCACGCAGGCGTTGTCGTCAAACCGGATGTACGAGCCGTCCGGACGACGCACTTCCTTGTGGGTGCGCACAATAACGGCCTTGGATATGCTGCCTTTTTTGGCATCGCCTCCGGGGGTAGCGCTTTTCACGCTCACCACAATCTTGTCGCCAAGTGAGGCGTAGCGCTTTCTGGTGCCACCCAGCACGCGGATGCAAAGCACCTCCTTTGCGCCGCTGTTGTCTGCCACCTGTAATCTTGTTTCCTGCTGTACCATAGCCTACTTTACTTTTTCTACGATTTCTACTAATCTCCAACGCTTGCTCTTGCTCAGCGGGCGCGTTTCCATGATGCGCACGGTATCGCCCTCGCTGCACTCGTTCTTTTCGTCATGCGCAACAAACTTGGTGGTGTGGCTAACGAACTTCCCGTAAACAGGGTGCTTTACCTTTCGCTGCACGGCAACCACAATGGATTTATCCATTTTGCTGCTGGTCACAACTCCTATTCTTTCCTTTCTGAGGCCTCTTTCTGTAGTTTCCATGTGTGTGAGACGTTACTTTTTTATCTCGTTAATTTTTCGTTCATGAAGAATGGTAAGCATACGCGCAATATCCTTGCGCAGCTCCCTAATTTTGCTCGTGTCTTCGAGCGGTGAAATGGCGTGGTTAAGGCGCATTTTTGCCCGCTGGTTTTTTTCTATTGCCACCTTTTCCAGCAGATCTTTGGTGGACATTTCTCTGATTTCCGATGCCTTCATTTACTTACCTCCTTATGCTGATTTTTCTGCTACATAATCCCTGCGCACCACAAACTTAGTGCTCACCGGCAGCTTTTGGGCGCCCAAGCGCAGCGCTTCCTGCGCAACCTCAAACGGAACGCCCTCTACCTCAAACAACATGCGACCCGGCGTTACCGGCGCCACAAAGCCCTCGGGGGCACCCTTACCTTTACCCATGCGCACCTCGGCGGGCTTTTTAGTGATGGGCTTGTCGGGGAATATGCGAATCCACATTTGCCCCTCGCGCTTCATGTGGCGCACAATGGCCTGGCGAGCGGCTTCTATCTGCTTGCCGGTAATCCAGCAAGATTCTAGCGTTTTGATGCCAAAAGAGCCAAACGAAAGCTGGTTGCCGCGCTGGGCAATGCCTTTCATCCTCCCCTTTTGCATTCTTCTGTACTGCGTCTTTTTAGGCTGTAACATTTTCTTTTACTTCGGTTTCTGTTTACTTCGGTAATTTCTCTTTTTACTTCTTTGAGCTGCCATTGCTACCGCGTCCGCCTCCGCGACGATCACGGCGGTCGCGATCTTTGTCGTGTTCGCTACGTCCACCCCGTCCGCTCCTACCGCCTCGCTCGCTGCGCTCGTCGCGGCGGTAGGGACGCTCGTCGCGGCGGCTGCCGCCCGAGGGCAAGCCGGCAACGTTGGCCGCTACGCCTACGTTGGGTAGCAGATCGCGCTTGCCGTACACCTCGCCGTTGCAAATCCACACCTTTATGCCCAGCAGGCCTACCTTGGTAAGCGCCTCGGCGAGGGCATAGTCAATATCGGCGCGGAACGTGTGCAGCGGGATGC
>JAIRMD010000091.1 GCA_031258915.1 Prevotellaceae bacterium | reverse complement strand
AAGGGCATCAGCGCGTTGAGGAAGCTCTTCAGCAGGTCGGGGTGCTCCCCGAATATGCGCTTGAAGGTCAAATCATTCTTGGGGTCAAGGTAGCGGGCCATTGCTTTACGGGTTACGGTTTACGGTTTTTTTTAACCGGAATTTACCCCGCAAAGCTACACGAAATTTTTACAATTTCCAAGCCATGCGGGTAAAAAAAATTCCCAGCGGAAGTATACCATATTTGTGGTAGTTCAGGGTCGCATAGGGTTTTACCCTATGCTAACTTGTTGCGCCCCGTTGGGGCTTGCTACTCACCATTGCCCGTCATCCCGAGCGCAGCACGCGAGGTACGAGCGTGCGCAGTCGAGGGATCTCCCACCTCACCACTGTCCCCCCCCCCTCTGTTGGCGTACGCTATCGTGAGGTAGAAATGGTGGGAGTTTGGCTACGCCGAGTTCCGCTTCGCTCCGGTTCCTCACTGCGTGCGCTCGTGCCTCGCGCACTCCGTTCGGAATGACGCGCACGGGGGCGGCTACGCCGCCCCCGTGCGCGTCTACAGGCTTAGCAGCTGTGCGACCTTAGGGACACTTAGTAATTCGTGGACAAAAAATAATTTGTGCCATTCGTGGATTTTAGTTACTCAAATTTCCCACATTTATTAATTGTATATTAACTTATCCGCCAGCTCCTTAACGTTAATTCCACCGAAATTTCCGGAGCTCATCAGGAGAAAATTTGCCTGATTGCCATCCAGCTTTTTTAGCGTGGCCACCAGCGCGGCGCTGTCCGTAAAAACTTTTACGCCGCCGCCAAATGCCTCGGCAACATCTGCCGCAGAAACTTCGCTTAGCTGCTTACGCTTCACCGTTTCGGGGTTGAAGTAAACGCAGGCGATGTCGGCGCGGCGCATGGTGCCGCTGTACTGCGCAAGGAAATTTTTGGAGAGGCTGCTAAAGGTGTGCAGCTCCATGCAGGCGTACAGCCTGCGCTGCGGGAACTGCTTTTTTACGGCTTGGATGGCGGCGCGCAGCTTGGACGGCGAGTGCGCAAAGTCGAAGAAGACGCTCGCGCTGCCGTTTGCCGCCATGAGCTGCAGCCGCCGCGCTGCGCCCGCAAACTCCCCGATGGCGGCGTAAAAAGCGCTACGCGCAACGCCCGCCTGCTCGCAGGCAAGCATGGCGGCGCTCAGGTTGTGCAGGTTGTGCTCTCCGAAAATCTTGAGCGGCGCATCTCCGGCGGGCGTAGCGAGGTAGCATACCCCGCCTTTGCAGGCGTGCGGGTGCGCCTCGTAGCCTATTTTTTGGAGGCTGCTCTTGGCGTTGGCGGCAACAGCGGCGCAGGTGGCGTCGCTCCTGCAAAAAATCAGCGTGCCGCCATCCTCTATCAGGTCGGCAAAAGCGGCAAACTGCTCTACGTACATTTCCCACGTGGGAAAAACGTTTACGTGATCCCACGCAATGCCCGTAATGATGCCCACATGCGGGTGGTACAGGTGAAACTTTGGGCGAGGGTCAACGGGCGAGGCGAGGTATTCGTCGCCCTCGAAGACGGCTATTTTGGCTGCCTCGCTAAGGCTCACCATGGTTTCAAATCCGTCGAGCTGCGCCCCAACCATGTAGTCAAACTCCACACCGGCGTGGCGCAGCGCGTGCATAATCATGGCGGTGACGGTGGTTTTGCCGTGGCTTCCGCCCACCACGATGCGCATTTTGTCTTTGGTTTGCTCGTACAGATATTCGGGGTATGAGTAAATTTTCAGGCCAAGCTCCTTAGCGCGGAGCAGCTCCGGGTTGTCGGCGCGGGCGTGCATACCGAGTATAACGGCATCTAAGGCCGGCGCTATTTTTTCGGGAAACCACCCTGCTTTTTCCGGCAGCAGCCCTTTGGCGGCAAGCCGGCTTCGGGCGGGGTCAAAAATTTCGTCGTCCGAGCCGCTTACGGCGTAGCCCTTTTCGCGCAGCGCCAGCGCGAGGTTGTGCATGGCGCTTCCGCCAATGGCTATAAAGTGAACGCGCATCTCTCTACTCGCTTGCATGGTCTCTTGGGAATTCCTGTCCGCTCCACGCCTTTTTTGACGTCCAGTCCTGCGGGGCATCCGTCCAGAAGGGGTGGCTGGCGGGCAGGCCCAGCGGCAGGAAGGCCAGCGAGGTGATGTACAGGCTGCCGTTGTTGGTGTAGTAGTCGGCGATGTGGGGTTGGTGCCCGGCGAAGCCCAGCTGGAGGTAGCCCGATTTGCTGAAGCTACCCTCCACCGCAAACATGCGCATCATGGTTGCCGTGAGCGCAGCGCGTACCTGCCCGTAGGTTAACCCCTGCGGCAGCTGGTACTTCCACGCCATCAGCGCCAGCGGTTGAAAGACGGCCAGGCGGTAAGTGATAGATCGCCCCACCGCCGGAAAAGTTCCCTCGGGCGAAATCATCCGCTCCAGAATTTCGCCGTAGCGCTGCATCCGCTTCAGCGCCGGCTCAAACCCTTTGGTGTTGATTTTTTTATGCTGCGCCAGCACCTCCAGTATCTCCACGTACATGGGGTGAATGACGTAGCTGTTGTAGTAGTCAAAAGCGTAGCGCGGCCCGTCGGAGTACCATCCGTCGCCCACGTACCACTCCTCTACCTTGCGCAGCGCTATGCTGATGCGGAAGGCATCGTAGTCCTCGCCAACGGAGAGCAGGAACGTTTCGACCATAGCGCCAAACAGCAGCCAGTTGGAGTAGGGCGGCTGCACGCGCCGCAGCCCCTTAAACTCCTTAACGAAGCGCTGCTTGGTAGCATCGTCCAGCGGCTCCCAGAGCTGCTTGGGGGCGCGCAAAAAGCTGTTGGCAATGTAGGCTGCGTCAACGAGCGGCTGCCCCTCGCGCTTCCACTCCAAGTAGTCGGGGCTATCGGGGTTCACCGCGTTGGCGTAGCTTTTCAGCGCCCACTCCAGCAGCTGCCCGCGCTGCTTTCCCTCGTCGGTATCATCCGGAGGCAGGGTTAGCCAGGGCGCTAAGCCGGCCATTAGCCGCCCAAAGGCTTCCATGTAGGTTACGGTTTTGCTGCGGCCATCCCACGTTGGCGAGAGCTCGATCTCCATGTTTTTCACCAGCTCGCCGCGGCTCATGCTGCTGAGCACCGGCTCCGAAATCTTGTACAGCAGGTCTGCCCAGTACTTGCGGTCTTGCTCACCCGGGCTTGCCACCTCCACCTCCTTCGCCGCCGGCAGCGCGCCGGCGTACAGCAAAAACGCTGCGGACAGCAACGCTACTTTGAAGCATCTACAGTTTTTCATAGTAAAAAAAGTTGGATTAAAATCTGATTAAAATCTGATTAAACTTAGCGGTGCAATATTACGAATAATTGGCGACATGGGCAAGCGCCCCCCTTGCTCTCGCCTCCCACGCCGCGCCGCCACCTCGAGCGTAGCGGGGCTTCTCCAAAAGATTTAAGCTACTTGTAGCCGCTTCGCAACATTTCTTTAGCTACGGCTGCCTACTTTTGCGCCGAATTACCAACGAAAGCACAAAAGATGAGGCATATTTCTCCACGTACGCCAGCTGCGCTTGCCGCCGCCGCGCTGCTCCTCGCTCACCTGCCGCTGACGGCGGCCACCGTGAGGGGCATTGTGCAGGATGCCGCCACGGGCGAGGCGCTGGTTGGCGCTACGGTTGCGCTGAAGGGCGACCCGGCGCGGGGCGCGGTGTGCGGGCTGAACGGCAGGTTTGCCGTCAGCGCACCGCTGAGCGCAGGGGCGCTGGTGGTGCGCTACATGGGCTACCGGGCAAAGGAGGTGGCGTTTGAGGGCGGCAGCGCGGAGCTGGCGGTGAGCCTTGAGCCGGAATCCCGCGACGTGGGCGAGGTGGTGGTGTACGGCGATAACGCACGGAATACCGAAGTCAGCGCGCGAAGCATCGAAAAGAACGCCATCAACGTAATCAACGTTATGAGCGCAAAGGCCATCGAGCTCTCGCCCGATGTAACCGTAGCCAGCGCCATCCAGCGCATGTCGGGCGTTACGATGGAGCGCAACAGCAGCGGCGACGGGCAGTACGCCATCCTGCGCGGCATGGACAAGCGCTTCAGCTACACCCTCGTGAACGGAGTAAAAATCCCAAGCCCCGACAACAAAAACCGCTTTGTCCCCCTCGACATTTTTCCTGCCGAGCTGCTCGACCGGCTCGAAGTGACCAAGGCGCTGACCGCCGACATGGAAGCCGACGGCATCGGCGGGGCGGTGAACATGGTGATGAAGGACGCGCCCTCGCAGCGGCTGCTGACCGCTCACCTGTCGGGCGGCGCCAACAGCCAGCTGCTGTCGCGCAGCTACCGGTCTTTTGATGCCGGAGCTATTAACCGTGCGTCGCCTAACGAGAAGTACGGGCTGAGCTACCCGATAAGGGCAAAAGATTTTACCACCGGCAACCTTCGCCTGAGCGCGGGGAACGCTGCGCCCAGCGTCGCCGGCGGAGTGGCGTGGGGCGACCGCGTTTTTCGCGACAGGCTGGGCGTGATGCTCGCCGGCAGCTACGCGAATGAGTACCGCGGCAGCACCAGCGACATGTACGGCAACGCTACCCTGGCGGACGGGCAGCAGCAAATCACCAAGCGGTACTTTTCTACCCGGCAGACGCGCTTAGGCGCTCACGCCAAGCTGGACTACCGCCTGCCGAAAGGCCACAAGCTGATGTGGTACAATGCTTACATGGATTTCAGCAGCGCACAGGTGCGGGACGCGCAAGCCTTTGACACCCAAACGCTACGGCTCCGGTGGAACCATCAAACGATTTTTAGCTCCACGCTCAAGGGAATGCACTGCTTTGCCGACGAAAAGCTTCGCTTCGACTGGTCGCTGGCTTACGGCGCAGCGTTCAACGAAACGCCCGACAACGTGCAAATCAACGAGCACGTCATCAACCAAATCGTAACGATAGACCAGAACACCGGGGCTACCCGCCGCTGGGAGCACAACGCCGACAAGGATAAGGTCGGCTACGCAAGCTGGCAGTACAGCATCGCGGCGGGCGAGGCAACGCTTCTGCTGGCGGCAGGCGGGATGTACCGCGACAAGGTGCGCGACAGCTACTTTAACGAATACACGTTCAAGCCTTACGACGAATCGCTCGCCAACCCGCGGGAGCTGATCAAAGGCGTTCACTGGAGCAACTTTGACGAAATCTGCTTTGAGGTGAACGCCCACGGCAACCTGAGCGACCCGCTCAACTACGATGCCACCGAACGGGTAAGCGCCGGCTACCTGCTGGGAAACCTGACCGCCGGAAAGTGGCGCCTCGCCGCCGGCCTGCACGTGGAGCACACCAGCCAGGGGTACTTCCTGAAATTCCCGGTGGACGGCGCGCAAAGCGAGGGCAGCCAGCGCTACGCCGACTACCTGCCGGATGTGCACGTCAGCCGCCAGCTTCACAAAAACGCCAAGCTGCGCTTCTCCTACGTAAAGGCCATCAACCGACCGAGCTTCTTCGAGATTGTGCCCTACAGCATGATTCACGAGGAGTACAAGGAGCGGGGCAACCCCGAATTGAAGCACACGGT
The DNA here is from genome assembly GCA_031258915.1 of Prevotellaceae bacterium. Taxonomy (GTDB): domain Bacteria; phylum Bacteroidota; class Bacteroidia; order Bacteroidales; family UBA932; genus JAITMY01. Next base: position 13,967 of record JAIRMD010000091.1, on the reverse strand, counting down.
GGCCGATAACTTCGACCTGCGCTACGAGTACTTCCCCCGCCCGTCGGAGCAGCTCATGCTGGGCTTGTTTTACAAAAAAATCGACGACCCCATCGAATTTGGGATGATGAGCGGCTTCGGGCAGGACACCTACTACATGCCGATGAACTTCGGAAGCGCCCACAACTACGGCTTTGAGGTGGACGCTATGAAGTACTTCAGCTGGTTCGGACTCAAGGCCAACTATACGTTTACCGGCTCCAACATTACGACCGTGAAAATGCGCGTGCTGCCCAACCCCGACCCCAGCGCCGAAACAAATTACATCACCGAATACGTGAACCAAGCGCGCCCGCTGTTTGGGCAGGCAAAGCATGTGGTCAACGTCTCGCTGCTCGTGAAGGAGGCAAAGTACGGGTGGGACGGGCAGCTGGCTTTTTCCTACACCGGCGACCGCCTATGCATCGTATCCCGCTACCTCAACGAGGACAGGTGGCAGGCCGGATACATCCGCTTAGACGCATCGCTCGAAAAGCAGCTCAGGTTCGGGCTGGCCATCTTTGCTAAAGCCACAAACTTGCTCAACACGCAAATGCTACAGTACGTCAAGGCTAATGAATCCAGCAAAAACGTCGCAGGGTTGGAGCGGTACCGGGGCGGCATCGTGGAGCGAAAGGAGCGATACGGGCAAGTTTTTTTCGCGGGAATAAAGTATAAGCTACAGTAAACAAAAACTTTAAATATGAATTTTTGCGCTACCTGAATTTAAATTTACCATCAACCAAAACAAATTAAACAAAACAAAATGAAAAAGATTTTCTTATTCACAGCAGCTACTATGCTATTCGGAAGTATCTTTACCTCCTGTACAGATGAAAGCAAAGATGCGCCGCTGGCGGGCATTACGCTGTCAAAAACATCGGTAACCCTAAAGCCGGGCCAAACGGAGGAGCTCACGGTAACGCTGTTTCCGGACAACGCAGCGAGCAAAGAGCTGCGCTGGTCGTCAAGCGATAGCAGCAAGGCCACGGTGAGCGAGAGCGGCGTGGTTACGGCCATCAGCGTGGGGAGCGCAGTCGTCACGGTGGCGGCGGTAAGCGACCCATCCCTCAAGGCAACCTGCGACGTTACCGTTTCGCAGGAAAACATCAGCAACGTGCAGGGCGACGTGCAGGGAACGTGGGCAAAGGGCACCACCGTAAACGTATCCGGCCACATCACCGTGCCCGAAGGCCAAACGCTGACCATTGAGGAAGGCGTGCAGGTGATTTTTGACGACAACGGCGTAGGCGTGGACCACGTCGGCATCGAATTTATCGTGAAAGGAAAGCTGCACTGCAAGGGAACGGCCGCCAACCCTGTTCTGCTTTCGGTAGCCGAAAGCAAGCGCACCGCTGCGAACACTTTTGGCGGCCTGTGGGGTGGCGTTGTGGCCACCGCCACGTGCCCCGAAATGCTGTTTGACCACGTAATCATCGAGTACACCGGCAGCGACTGCGTCGCCACTTCGCCTTCCGTGCTCGCGGGCATTTACACCGCCGGCGACGACATCACCCCGCACATCACCACCACCAACCCGCAGGGCAAATACGTGCTCATAAGCAGCACGCTCCGCTACGGGCGCTCCGACGCCACCTACTTCATGGGCGGAGAGGCCATCATTGCCAACAACACGTTCTACGCCATCGGCGAAACAGGCGCGGAGGCCATCAACATGAAAGCCGGATGCAAGGTGGACGCGGCGTTCAACCTGATTTTCTCGCCCAACACCAACGGCTTCAAGCTCTCTTCCTCCGGGCAGGACGATGAGGCCGGCCGCTACCAGGCGCTGGTCAAAGCGTACAACAATACGGTAATCAACGCCGGATGGCGGCGCGACGGCGTGAAGGGTGGCTCCATTTACGTGGAAAAAGGCGCGAAAGTAAGCGTGTTCAACAACCTGATGGTGAACTGCAAGTTTATGGCCATGACGCCAAAGTGGGATCAGCCCGGCCCATCCAACGGGGCCGACACTGCATCGAAAATCGACTACAACTTCTACGCCTCCGGCTCGCAGGAAAGCTCGCTGACGCAGGACGTGGAGGGGAATACGAAAACGGCCTACGCCGGCTATACGTCCGGCAACAGCAGCTACTGGCACGACGGGCGCAGCGGCACGCCCAAAGTGGATGAGCACAGCCCCGTCAGCGCTTCCGCCGGCGACGCGGACAAAGACCCGAAATTTGTGAACTACGGATTTAATTCCGTACCTTTGGACAGCTATACGTTCAGCGACAGCTGGGATTTCTGCGTGCAAAGCGGCTCGCCCGTGCTGAGCGGCGCACAAAGCAGCTTCACCGGCGACTATGCGCCCTACTTTGCAGCCACGGGCTTAACCGTAAACGGAGCAGAGTATAAAACACCGGCTCCGGCAGCCCGCTTTGGCGCTTTCGGGGCAAAGTAATGATGGCGCAATGGGCTGCATGGGGGCTGTGTGAAAAAGGGCGGTTAAACCTTATTTTTATTAGGGCAACCTTAGTAGCAGAGGAGTAACCCCACATGTTTTCAACCTTATTATCTTATTAAACAGATATTTATGGTTGCGAAAATAAGGTCAATAAGGTTTTTGAGATTGTTATTGCGCTTAGCGCTACTTACTAAGGTTGCCCTAATAAAAATAAGGTTTGGAGATTTTTCACACAGCCACCGTGCTGTTAGATTTCATTGATAGTAAGAACTTTCAACCCTTGATTCGCATCATTAACCATTAACTATTAACTAATTAACTATTAACCAATTAACTACTAAAAATGAAGCAGCTATTTTTTCTGCCTGCCGCCGCGCTGGGCGCGGCGCTGGCCATTACGTCATGCGGGGACAACCTTAGCGCAAGCCTCCCCGATGCGCCAAAAACGGCCGTCAACTTTATCGTCGCCAGCGACTTGGGGCGCAACGGCTACTACGAGCAAAAGCCCATAGCGCAAGTCATGGGCCGCGTTGCCGGCGAGCTGGACGTAGAGCTGGTTGCCGCCGCCGGCGACGTGCACCACTTCGGGGGCGTGGCGAGCGTCAGCGACCCGCTGTGGATGACCAACTACGAGCTGATCTACGACCACCCCGACCTGATGATTGACTGGTACGCGATATGCGGCAACCACGAGTACCGCGGCAGCACGCAGGCCGTGCTGGACTACAGCCGCGTGAGCCGCCGCTGGGTAGCCCCCGCCTACTACTACAGCAAGGTTTTGACGGCAAAAGACGGGGCGGCGTGCCGCCTGCTCTTCATCAACACCACGCCCCTGATAGGCAAGTACCGCGCCGACACCCTCACCTACCCCGACGCGCACAGGCAGGACGCGGAAGCACAGCTCCGCTGGATAGACTCCGTGCTGGAGCGCTCCACCGAAAAGTGGAAGATAGTCATCGGCCACCACCCCGTTTACGCCCAAACGAAGAAGGACGACACCGAAAGGGCAGATATGCAGGCGCGGCTTGCGCCCATTCTGGAAAAGCACAAAGTGGATGCCTACCTCTGCGGCCACATCCACAACTTTCAGCACATCCGCCCGGAAGGCGCTGCGGTGAGCTACGTGGTGAACTCCGCCGGGTCGCTCGCCCGCTCGGTTACGCCCCTGCCCGATACCAAGTTTTGCAGCAGCGACCCGGGCTTCACCCTTTGCTCTGCCTCCGCCGATGCCTTCCGGTTTTACTTCATCAACCACAGGGGAGAAACCATCTACAGCTACGCGATTTCCAAGTAGCGGGGGTGCTTACCGCCCTCCTGCATGGCCTCGACCAAGGGCAAACGCTGGCGGTGGTGAAATTTTTCTTGAAAAATCTACCTTTTCTACTCACATTCCGTCCCTAACGGGACGGGCAATGGCGGTGGAAAAATCGTCCCGCTATGGACGGAATGTTGGTAGAAATGTATATAATGTTTTTGTCGGCAAAAATTTGAAATGCACCCATGCCCTATGGGCAATGCGCAAAACCTGCCCGCGTGCAGCATAAATTGTATGGAGAGCTGCACAATGTTACCTTATCGTTGTTCCTCCTCCTGCGTTTAGCGCCTTGGCGTGCTTGATGGCTACCTCTTTCACGCCGCAGGCGATGGCCTTAAACGCGCTGTCGATTTTGGGGATCATGCCGTCGGAGATGGCGCCCTCGGCCTTGTACTCCTCGTACAGCTCGCGGGTAATTTCGGGGATGGCAGAGGTGTCGTCGTTTGGGTCGCGGAGCACGCCGCTCTTCTCGAAGCAGAAGATGAGGCGCGTGGGCATCTGCTCGCTCATGGCGATGGCCAGCGATGAGGCTACGCTGTCGGCGTTGCTGTTGAGCAGCGAGCCGCGCGTGTCGTGCGTGATGGCCGAGAACACCGGCGCAAGCCCCTGCTCCAGCACGGACTGTATGAAGCTCGTGCAGATTTGCTCGGGGTTGACGTCGCCCACAAAGCCGTAGTCTACGGGGACGGGGCTCCGCTTGGCGGCAGGGATGGCGTTGCCGTCGGCGCCCGACAGCCCGAGGGAGGGGCAGCCCAGCGCGTGCAGCTTCGCCACGATGCTCTTGTTTATCCAGCCCGCGTACACCATGCTCGCCACCTTGAGCGTTTCGGCATCGGTCACGCGCCGCCCCTCCACCATCTGCACAGGGATTTGCAGCGCGCCGCACAGCCGGGTCGCGAGCTTTCCGCCTCCGTGCACCAAAATTTTGAAGCCGCGAATGGCAGAAAAATCTTTCAGCAGCTGCGCCAGCAGCGCCTCGTCGTCAATTACGCCACCCCCTATTTTTACAACATTCAGCATAGATATGCGTAGTTTTTTTATTGTCCATCTGCGCTGCAAAGTTAGCATGTTTTTTTGGAAATACCTCACCTTTACCTCACTGCGGTTAATTCTTTTTTTGAGGCGCTGCTGCTGGAAGTTAAGGTATGCGCAAGGGAAAACGCCGGAGGCGTTTTCTGAAAAAAAAATGCAGGGTGCATTTTGTGTTGTGATATTTTTTGCTGCCTTTGCGCAGTAAAAAATGCTTAAAAGCATGACGAAGCAAGCTTCTCTTCGGAGTGAAAGGCTTTCGGGCAGCTGACAATGGACTGCTACCCCAATTCTTCATTGTCAGCTGTCAATTGAATGGTTACGCCCTTCCACGCAGGGTTTTACCCTGCGCTAATTTGTTGCGCCCCGTTGGGGCTTGCCCCAACGCTGGCAGATGCGGCGGCGATGGCGTGAGGGTGGCGAGGTGGTAATGGGTGAGGTCTAACAACACGGTTGGCAGCGGCGGTGGCCTTCCCCTACGGGGAAGGCGAATGCCCGTTTAACACCCTACCCGTAGGGATGCAGACTTTCCGATATCGACGACGCAACCCGTATGCTGGTATAAGAAAGTATCATCCTTCCGGGAGGTGCTGTTATATCCTATTAATTTTTCATTCCTTAGCTCTTAGTTAACAAGAACTTCCGATAGCGCAGCAGCGCCTCCAGAAAGTAGTAATCGGCGTACACCAGCGGCACGTCTATTTCTACTCCGTGGGGAATGCTGCCCACGCAATGCTTCAGGATAAAGTTAGCGTTGCTCCCCAGCGCAGCCCTGTAGTCGCTCGAAGCCAAGCTGCGCAGCATGGCTATGGCCGATGTTAGGTACGCTTCGCTTTGGGTGTGCCCGTACAGCTCGAAGAGCGCCGAGGCAACAATGGCGCCAGCCGAAGCGTCGCGGTAGTGGGCAATGGGGAGCTTGTCCGGCGGCACGGGGAGAGCGCTTGCCCTGTCGGGCCACTCGGCTACGTAGCCATCCTGCTGAGCGTTGAAATCCCAGTAGGGAATTTTATCGGCGGGGAGGTTGGGGTGGTTCAGGAAAAAGTCGGCCATTTTTTTGGCTACTTCCAGGTATTTTTTATCGCTTGTTTCGCGGTACATCATGGTGAATCCGTAGATACCCCACGCCTGCCCGCGCGACCACGTAGAGTTGTCGCTCCATCCCTGCGCCGTAGTTTTGCTCTCCACCTCGCCCGTTTGCGGGTTGTAGCTCACCACGTGGTAGGTGCTGTAGTCGGGGCGCAGGTGATTCTTTATGGTTGTGTTGGCGTGGGTAACGGCAATACGCCTGAACTTTCTGGCCGCTGCCGTATCGCTCGTTGCCTTTGCCGCCCACATCAGCAGCTCAAGGTTCATCATGTTGTCTATGATAACCGGAAAATTCCTCCTCGCTCCGCCCCACGACTTGTTGGCATTCCACGATTGAATGGAGCGCACAGCTTCGCTGTAGCGCGTGCTCAGCGAGCCGGCTCCCTGAAGCAAAATGTCCCTGTAGGCAGCCGTTTCATCGGGCATCAGGCGGTAGCCGTTCCCAAAGCTGCAGTACATCATGAAGCCAAGGTCGTGGTTGCCGGTGTAGGTTTTTAGCGGCTCAAGCGTGACCGTCCACGCCTGAGCTTTTGCCTTAAACAAATCGTCGTTGCTCAGCTCGTACAGGTACCAAAGGTTGCCCGGGAAAAAACCACTCGTCCACTCGTACATGCTGGTCGAGGCCAGCGCTCCGCTTTTGCTGGTGGTGCGGGGGTAGCTGTTCTTTGTCAGGTTGGCGTCCACCTCCCGCAGCATTTCCTTTGCTTGCGCTACAGCAAATTGAATGTTGCCTTCAACAAAGGCACGCTCCTTGCCCCAGTCCAAGGAGGCTGTGCGCAGCTGCGCGTGCACGCGCAGAAAGGGGGCGGCAAAAATTGCCGCTAAAGAAATTGCTCGAATAAATTTTACGTTGAGTACCATAAATGCTGCTTTTTTTAGTTTAAAAATATTTGTAACCCTGCTTTTTGTTGCCCCCAAAGGTAACCATTTTTGCCGGAATTTTAATGTGCGAATCAAGAAAAATACCGAAGGTGCTTAGTAGTTAGGATGTCATCTCAAAATTTTCTTGCCCATTTACACAAAAAAAATTCCTGCTACTGCGTAAAGCTATTGCATAATTACAGCAAAACACCTACTTTTGCCGTCACCTACGTTAGGTTACGCTTCACTGCACGTGCTATGACAAAGCTTGCTCTCCCCATGCTCCTTGCGCTGTCCGCAGCGCTCCCGCACCTCGCCGCCGGCCAGCTGCGCAAGGGTGCCGATGCCTGCTTCGACAAGAACATCAAAACCATCCAGCTGCGCAAGCTCAACAGCGAAATGACCGACCCCGTTATCGCGCTCGGCTCAAGCGAGCGGCTGCTGCTTTCGTTTGATGACCTCTCGGAGGATAGCCGCTACTTTTCCTACAAAATTGTGCTGTGCGATGCCGATTGGAGCGAAAGCAACCTCTTTTTCTTCGACTACCTTGAGGGTTTATCCGACGATTACATCAGCAACCACGAGCGCTCGTTCGGCACGCTGGTGGGCTACTCGCGCTATACGCTCGAATTTCCGAATCAGCAAGTGCAGGTCAAGCTGTCGGGCAGCTACCTGCTTAAAGTATACGACAGCGATAACCCCGGCGAGGTGCTGTTTCAAAAAAGCTTTTCGGTTGTGGAGGCTTCTACGGTGGGCGTGCAGGCAAGCGTGCGCAAGCTGCCGCTGGCCGGAAACGAGGCCTGCTCCCAGCAGCTCGACCTCACGGTAGAGCACACCTCGTTTCCCATCAGCCAGCCCTACACCGAAGTGAAGGTGCGCGTGGAGCAGAACGGATACCGCTTTACGGATGTCGCCGCGCCAACGCCAACCTTCATCCGCAATGGCTCCATAGACTACTCGCACCCCAGCAAAAATCTGTACCCGGGCGGCAGCGAGTATCGCCACTTCGACATATCGAGCCTTGAGTACAAAATGCTGCGGGTGCGCGAAATTGCAAACATCAACGATGCCTATCATGTGCTGCTGGAGCAGGACGACATCTTCCGGCAGTACCTCTACACCCCGGATATCAACGGGAGGTACATAATCCGCAGCGAGCACTACCGCAGCGAAAGCGACACGCAGAGCGATTACCCCAGCGTGCTCCTGTCGCTGCACATGGAGCAGCCGCTCAACGGCAAGGTGTATGTCTTTGGCGAAATCTCAGGCTGGGAGCTAAGCAACGATTTCGTCATGCTGTACAGCAACCGCCGCCGCGCCTACGAGCTGTCGATACCCGTAAAGCAAGGCTACTACAACTACAAGTACGTGTATGTGGACGAAAATGGCTCGCTCGACATGGGAAGAATTGACGCCTGCTCGAGCGAAACAGAGAATGTGTACGGCATATACGTGTACTACCGCGCCCCTACCGACCGCCACGATAGGCTGCTCAACGTAACGTGGGTCAGCGCACAGGAAACGCTGGGTAAGAGGTAAGAGTTAAGAGTGCAACCAGAAATCTTTGAATCTTAGTACGGACTTTCTGGCGTGTGCCAGAAGCAGTACTTGTATCGGTTTTTTTTACTCCCTTTTCGTCCGCAGCGTTTGCCTTTCTTGTTGATGTACAGGCAGCGGTGGCGGATTTTTGTCGGGTTTTTAAAGTTAACGTCGTTCCTGTCTATCTCTACGGGTCCCCCCAGCAGCGCATCGAATGAGCTGCTTCCCCGATGGCGCTTTACGTTTTGCTTGGAGTATTTTGCCGTCTGCCGCATTTGGCGAGCATGCATGCTGCACCCCGCCAGCACCAGCAGCAGGCAAAGCAACGATAGCAGCTGTATTAAATATCGACGCATAGGCTGAAAAAAAAGGTAAAAAAAGTGATTTCATCATACCGCAAGCTGTAGCTTTGCGCCGCTACTCCTTATCGAGCTGGCGCAGCGCAAAGCTGTACGCGCCTACCGATATGGCACGCAAATTGCCCAGCTTGGTAACGCCAACGCCTACCCTCTTTACAGGGTCGTAGTCTGCGCTGATACCGGTTCCGGCAGCTGTCACTTTTCTGGGTGTTCCTTGCAGAAATTTGCTCAGCTCCTGCTCGTTTTCTACGTTGTACGCCGTGAGCTCAATCCGGGGCACACGGCTACCGTTGGCGCGGCCAATGGTGGTGTTGATGGCAGCTATGGCGTGCGCCATGAACAAATCGTGCGCGCTGGCCACCCCTCCGCCCACCACCACCAGCCCATCTACCACCGCAAGGATGTTAGCGAGGGCATCGCCCAGCGAGTTGCCCAGCGCCTCGAAGGAGCGCAGGGCAGCGGCGCTGCTTCCGGCCTTACTCCCCTTTGCAACCTCGTACACCTCCTGCGCCGACACCTCGAGGTCATCGATGTCGCTGCCGGCCTCCTGCCGGTACACACGTATTACGGCGCTGCTGTTGACCGTATCTTCTACTATGCAGTCGGGCAAATTTTTGGCGCGCATACACCAGACTTCGGCGGCGGCGGCGTTATCGCCAACGTTCAACTTGCCGTCCTGCACCACTCCGCATCCAAAGCCTGTTCCCAAGGTAACGCCTATCAGGTTTTTGTACCGGCGTGCGCTCCCCGCCTCCTCCAGCTTGCGGTTGATGTAGGGCAAAAAGCCGGCTAACGCCTCGCCGTAGGCAAACAGGTCGCCATCGTTGTTGATAAAAGTAGGCAGCCCAAACTCATGCTCCAGAAAAGCCTTGAGCGGCACGCCTTCCTTAAAGGCCGGAAAGTTGGGCAAATCGCCAATAATGCCTTGCGGGTAATCGGCCGGGCCGGGAAAAGCAAAGCTAATGGCCACGGGCGGCTCGCTCAGCTGGCTGCTCACCTGCGTAAAGCCCTGCACCAGCGTGGAGAGGCAATGATCAAGGCTGGCGGCGTTGGGAATCAGCTTCACCGATTTTACGATTTCGCTGTTGCCACGCATGGCAGAGAAGCGAAAGCTTTGCCCCCCTGCATCAAGCGTAAGCACCGTACGGGTATCCTTACTGTACATTTTTTTGCTCATCAAAGATTTAACAATTCAAAAGCTTACTCCAGCCCTCTCCTTCTTAGCAGCGGCTCAATGCTTGGCTCTCCGCCGCGGAAGCGCTTGTAGAGCTCCATCGCATCCTCCGTGTCGCCGCGCTCAAGTATGCACCTGCGCAGCGCCGTTGCAACGCCTTTATCGAAGATGTTGCCGGTTTTTGCGAACTGGTCAAAGGCATCGGCGTCGAGCACCTCCGACCAGATGTAGCTGTAGTAGCCGGCCTCGTACGCGCTGCTGGAGAAGATGTGGTTGAAGTAGGTGGTGCGGTAGCGCGGCAGGATTTCGGGTATCAGCCCTATTTTGCTCATGGAGCGCTGCTCGTGCTGCTGCACGTCTATCCTTGCCGTATCTTTCAGCGTGTGGTAGTCCATGTCGAGCCACGACGCGGCAAGGTACTCCACCGTTTTGAAGCCTTGCCCGTAGCGGGACGCCGCAGTAATTTTGTTGACAAGGTCGGTGGGAATAACCTCATCTGTTTCGTAGTGCCGTGCGTAAAGGCTTAGCAGCTCCGGCTCAAAAGCCCAGTTTTCCATTATTTGCGAAAGCATTTCTACAAAATCGCGGGGCACGTTTGTTCCGGCAAGGCTGCGGTAGCAGCAGTTGGAGAGCAGGCTGTGGATGGCGTGCCCAAACTCGTGGAAGAAAGTGGTAACCTCGTCGGGGGTGAGGAGCGAGGGCGCGTCGCCGGTGGCGGGCGAAAAGTTGCACACCAGCGAGATTATCGGCGCCACGCGCTCGCTGCCGCGGTAATGCTGCTCGCGGAAGTCGGTCATCCATGCGCCGCCGCGCTTGCCGCCGCGCGGGAAAAAGTCCATGTAGATAAGCCCAAGAAACTCGCCGTTGCTGTCGCTTGCGCCGAAGCACACAACGTCCTTGTGGTAAAGGGGGACATCTGTAACCTGCGTAAACGTTACGCCGTAGAGCTTTTCGACCAGCGTAAAGATGCCGCTGCGCACGTTTTCGAGCTTAAAGTAGGGGCGCAGCTGCTCGTCGTTCAGGTCGAAGCTCTGCACCTTAATTTTTTCGGCGTAGTAGCGCCAGTCGGAGGCTTGCAGCGGGAAGGGCTCTGCGCCTTTTGCAATCAGCGCCTGCTGCTCGCTTGCCTCCTGCCGCGCCTTGCGCAGGGCAGGCTCCCAAAGCCGCCGGAGCATGTCGTACACGCTTTGCGGAGTCTTTGCCATGCAATCCTCGAGCACGTAGTCGGCGTAGGTTTCGTAGCCCAGCAGGGCTGCCTTTTGCGCGCGCAGGCTCACCATCTCGGCCGCCACCGCGTTGTTGTCCCTGTCGTTGCCGTTGTTGGCGCGGTTGGCGTAGGCGTTGAGGATTTTTGCGCGGAGCGGGCGGCTATCGGCGTACTGCAAAAAGGGCATTACGCTTGGATTTTTGAGGGTAAACACCCACTTACCCTTTTCGCCTGCCTCCTCAGCCGCTGCCGCCGCAGCATCCACCAGCGATTGCGGCAGGCCGGACAGGTCGCCCCTGTTTTCTATCACCAGCTTAAAGCTGTTGGTTTCGCTCAGCAGGTTTTGCCCGAACTTGAGCCGCAGCGACGATAGGCGCTCGTTCACCTCCCGCAGCGTTGCCTTGCTTTGGGGCGAAAGGTTAGCGCCGCCGCGCACAAAATCCTTGTAGGTATTCTCCAGCAACCTCTTCTGCTCCTGCTCCAAGCCCAGCTGCTCGCGCTGCCCGTACACGGATTTTATCCTTGCAAACAGCGCCTCGTTGAGCAGAATATCGTCGCGATGCGCGGAGAGCGCCGTGGTGATTTCCTCCGCTATTTTGTCCATCTCGGGGGTGGCTTCGGCTTCAAGAAGGTTGAAGAAAACGTACTGCACGCGCCCCAGCATTTCGCCGCTCAGCTCCAGCGCCTCGATGGTGTTGGCAAAGCTTGGCTCCTCAGCATTTCCTACAATGCCCTCCACCTCCTTTGCCTGCCGCTTCATGCCCTCTTTGAAGGCCGGCAGGTAGTGGCCTGCTTTTATTTTGTCAAATGGCGGAACTTCATGCGGCGTTTGGTACTCGCCAAAAAACGGGTTGTTCCCTATACCCGAACATGCTGCCGTAGCTGCTGCTGCTATAGACATGATGATGAAAGATTTGTGAAGCATGGTTTTTGAAATTATGGGTTATGAACTATGAAATCTGAAACCTCCTAAATTTTTTCCGTGAGCTTTTGCACCACGCGGAAATTGTTGAAAAATTCTTTGGCAAATACGCGCAGCACGGTGTAGGTGGGAATGGCAATGAGCATCCCCAAGATGCCGGCCACGCTTCCGGCAATGAGAATCACCAAAAATATTTCGAGCGGGTGCGCCTTCACGCTGTTGGAGTAGATGAGCGGCTGCAGCGCCAGCGCATCTATCGCCTGCACGGAAAATAAAACGGCCAGCATCTTGAGCAGGAACGGAAGAAAGGCAACGTCTGCGTTGAAAGCTGTAGCCAGGCAAATGGCCGTCCCCAGCGCGTAGCTGATCAGCTGCCCTACGTAGGGAATCATGTTGAACACGCCCGCCAAAAGCCCGATGAACAGCGCCTGATGCCACGAAAAGCCTGCCACCAGCGCAAGCCCAAGCGTTACCAGGGTCATTACGCACAGGATGTCGGAAAAGATGCCGATAAAGTAGCGCACCAGCAGCCGGTTAACGGATGTCAGCGCCCGCGCGATGTTTGCCTCGTAGCGCTGCGGGAAAACGAGGAGTACCGCATGGTAAAAGAGCTTGTCCTCCTTGAGAAAAAAGAACGTGATGAACGATATGGCGAATACGGCAACGGCAAAGTTTTTGACGACGGCTGCCAGCGACTCAAAAAAGGTGGAGAGCTGCGACACGTTCACCATCTTTTCGAACTCCTGCAAGAGCATATTTTTTACCGAAAAATCAGGGTCTGACGAAGCGTACCTGCGCACCAGCAGGTCTGCCTTGTGCATAGGCTCGTCCAGCTGGCTTATGATGCCGTTCACGTTAACGCTGCTAAATTCGTTAAGCTGGCCGACAATGAGCGGGGTGAAAACGTAAAAAAACAGCACAAACGCCAGCCACAGGGCCAGCAGCGTGAGCGCAGCGCGCACCGCCGTGGGGAGGCGCCACTTTCTGTAGCGCACCCGCGAAAGCAGCTTCATGAGCGGCTTGCCAACGAGCGAGAGCACAGCGGCAATCAGCACGTAGGTAACAATGTGCTGGAAGTACCACACAACGGCCAGCACCGATGCCGTAGCCACAGCAATGATAATATATCGCGCAAGCTTGTTCAATAATTTCGGTCTTAGCTTTTTTGACTCTTACCTTTTTCTCGCAATCACCGTTTCCGAGCCTCGCACTTTTTGCCCCAAGGCTACCTCCACCTTTAGCGAAAGGGGCAAAAATACGTCAACGCGCGAGCCGAACTTTATGAACCCCATTTGCGCGTTCTGCTCCACCTGCTGCCCTTCTTTGGCGTAGCAGACAATGCGCCGCGCTACGGCTCCGGCAATCTGCCGGCAGAGGATTTTGTGCGCGCCCGTGTCTATTGCCACTGTGGTGTGCTCGTTTGCCGTGGACGATTTGGGGTGCCACGCCACCAAATACTTTCCGGGGTGGTACTTGGCGTACGCCACCACGCCCGATACCGGGTACAGGTTTACGTGTACGTTGTTGGCCGACATAAAAATTGATACTTGCCGGCATTTTTCCTTCAGGTACTCCGCTTCAAAAGCCTCCTCCACCGCCACTATCTTGCCGTCGCAGGGCGCAAAGACGGCCTGCTCGTCGCGCAGCTGGGGGCGCGAAGGCATGCGAAAGAAGCGTGCGATGAAGCCAAACAACACTGCCGCTACCGCTACCGCCGCATACGAAACAGCGCCTGCTCCGGCAGCGTAAAATACCCCTGAGCATGCCGCCGCGAGCGCTACAAGCGCCACCGCGATGGTGGCCGCTCCTTCCTTGTGAATTGTCATAAAAAAAATAGTTTTAGCTTTTTGCCGAGCTGCCCAAACCGGCAGCGCTGCAAAACAAATCAGCCGGGACGGTGCAAAGGTATAAATTTTTTCAGAAATTCAAAGCTGCGGGGGATGTTTTCCCGATTTGCCTTGCGCCATTCACAATAAGCGGCATACGGGTTGGGCTGCTTTTCCAGCCGGCTAACTTTTGCTCAATTTTCCGTTTCATTGCGATAAGAATT
>JAIRMD010000213.1 GCA_031258915.1 Prevotellaceae bacterium | reverse complement strand
TTGCGCAGCGGAACTGTGCTTATTCCCTTGTACGATGCGCCTTCCAGCTCGTCCATAGTGATAACTATTTTTTGGTAGTTATCATTAATGGCCAGTAGATTTCCGTACTCACGCTCGTGAGTTGATGCGTTTGCAACGGAGTAGGCCACTTGAATGTATGCGCGCTCTCCCTTTTTTTCCACAACAAAATCTACTTCTTTATTGCGCAGCTTTCCTACGTAGGCGTTGTAGCCATTCGCAATAAGATGGTGGTGCACAATATTCTCCATAACTTTCCCAATATCTTTGTTCTGAAATGGAACAAGCGCGTGGCGTATCCCCAAATCTTCAAAGTAGTACTTTTCTCCTATTTCGAATATTCGCTTTCCTATCACATCTGTTCGCTTTACGCGGTGCACAAGAAATGTTGACTCAAGGTGCGACAGGTACTCCAGCAGCTGCTTTACGCCCACGTCAATTTTCTGCGATTTAAGAAAATTGCTTATGCTGTTGGCCGTAATCATGCACCCTATGTTGTCCGATAAAAACAGCGTAAGGTCGTTCAGCGTGCGAATATTACGGATTTTATAGCGCTCCACCACATCGCGCAGCACGATGGAGTTGTAGATGTCGCGGAGGTACTCGTAGATATTGTTGTCGTCGAGTGGAAGCTTCGACAGGTACGGCAATCCTCCGTAGCGGATGTATTTGTCCAGCGCTGCCGTTGTATTCTCGAGCTTGTGAAATTCGAGAAATTCAAGGTAGGTGAGGCTATACACCCGCTGCTCTATGTACCTTCCGCTAAGCAGCGTAGCGAGCTCTCCGGATAGCAGCTTGGCGTTGCTGCCTGTGCAGTAAACGTCGTATTGCCCTTCGGCCTGGAGGCTGCGTAGCGCTTTCTCAAAATCGGCAATATCCTGAATCTCGTCAATGAAAATGTAGGTGAGCTGCTGCTTGCTTTTACGCTGCGCTTGAATGTACCTCATCAGCTCGTGGTAGCTCCTGATGCTGTCAAACTCATACAGCTCAGGGCTGATGTAGATGATGTTTGCCTTTGGTTCGCTTTTGCGAATTTCGTCCATGAGCTGGTAGAGCAGGTAGCTTTTTCCTACACGCCGCTGGCCAACGAGCACTTTTATGAGGTCGGTTCGCATAAACGGCTTTATCCGCTCAATGTATTTGTTGCGGGCAATGTATGGTTTCATTTGCTGTGTGGTTTTATGTACTGTAGTAAATATTCGGTGCAAATATAGCAAAAGTTTTTCTTATAAGAAAAATTTCGCAGGCATTATTCGCAAAAATAATAGATTTTTTTTTTACCTTTGGCAACTTTCTCATAACAGCAGGCAAGCAATGAATCAGGACGAACTTTTTAAGAAGCTGATAGCGCACTCTAAGGAGTACGGCTACATTTTCCCCTCAAGCGAAATATACGACGGCCTTAGCGCCGTGTACGACTACGGTCAGTATGGCTCGGAGCTGAAGAATAACATTAAGCGGTACTGGTGGGAGGCAATGGTGCACCTCAACGAGAACATTGTGGGCATCGATGCTGCCATCTTTATGCACCCCCGCACGTGGGAGGCATCGGGGCACGTGGGGGCGTTCAACGACCCGCTCATCGACAACAAGGATTCCAAGAAGCGCTACCGCGCCGACGTGCTGCTCGAAGAGCACATTGCCAAGCTGGAGGAAAAGATAGAGAAGGAGGTGGAAAAAGGCCGCAAAAAATTTGGCGATGCCTTTGACGAGGCGCAGCTTCGCGCCACCAACCCCAACGTGCAGCGCAACGCCGCAAAGGTTGGCGAGGTGCGCCGGCGCACGGCGGAGGCGCTCGCAAAAAATGACCTTGAGGCGCTACGTCAGCTTATTCTGGATTGCGAAATTGCTTGCCCCGTATCGGGGTCGCGCAGCTGGACGGAGGTGCGGCAGTTCAACCTGATGTTCGAAGCGCAAATAGGGTCGGTGAGCGGCGAATCATCCACGATCTACCTCCGCCCCGAAACGGCGCAGGGCATTTTTGTGAACTTCCTGAACGTACAAAAAACAGGGCGTATGAAAATCCCGTTTGGCATTGCGCAGATAGGAAAAGCGTTCCGCAACGAAATTGTGGCGCGCCAGTTCATTTTCCGTATGCGTGAGTTTGAGCAGATGGAAATGCAGTTTTTTGTTCGCCCGGGCGAGGAGATGAAGTGGTACGAACACTGGAAAGCAGCCCGCATCAAGTGGCACCGGGCGCTGGGCATGGGCGACGCTAACTACCGCTTCCGCGACCACGAAAAGCTGGCGCACTACGCCAACGCCGCGTGCGATATTGAGTTTAACTTCCCCTTTGGGTTTAAGGAGCTGGAGGGTATCCACTCGCGCACCGATTTTGACTTGGGCAACCACCAAAAATTCTCCGGCCGCAAGCTGCAATACTTCGACCCCGAAGCAAGCGAAAGCTACGTGCCGTACGTCGTAGAAACATCGGTGGGCGTTGACCGCCTCGTGCTGTCGGTGCTGGCAAGCTCGTACTGCGAGGAGAAGGTGCAGAAAGACGGCGAGGAGGGCGGAGAGCGAGTAGCGCTGCGCATTCCCGCCCCCATCGCTCCGGTGAAGCTGGCGGTGCTGCCGCTTGTGAAAAAAGACGGCTTGCCCGAAAAAGCGCGCGAAGTATTGGCCAGCTTGAAGTACGACTTCAGCTGCCAGTACGACGAAAAAGACTCCATAGGCAAGCGCTACCGCCGTCAGGATGCCATTGGCACGCCGTTCTGCATAACGGTCGATCATCAAACGCTGGAGGATGGCACGGTAACCATTCGCTACCGCGACAGCATGGAGCAGGAGCGTGTAGCCGCCAACGCTCTGCGCGGCATTATGGATGAAAAGGTGAGCCTGCGCTCGCTGCTGAGCAAGCTGTAGCGTGGCTTGCATCAGCGCCGACAAGCTTTGCATTAAATGAAAAAAATCGCAAATAAAAACAGACAGCTTACTATTTACTATGCAAATTACTATGCAAAAAGCTAAGATTTCAAATCGAAGGTGGTGGCATTTTTTATTGCCGATAGCTTTCTTTACTGCCATTGCGGCAGCTTACTTTAGCCCTGTACTCAAGGGTAAAGTCGTTCAGCAAGGTGATACAACCAAGTGGGAGGGAATGGCGCAAGAGGTGAAAAAGTTCTACGAGGAAACCGGAGAATCTTCTTGCTGGACAGGCTCCATGTTTAGCGGAATGCCGACTTACCATATCGCAACCTATGGAGTAGGTCCAACAAATTACGTGAGCTACTTGGCAAGGCCACTTGTTGTAGCATTTGATGCCCGCTCCATGTCTATTGTGATGCTGAGCCTTATAACTTTTTACTTGCTAATGCTATCGCTTGGCGCAAATATCTGGCTTGCCGCAACAGGCGCCATTGTTTTTGCCTTTTCTTCGTACAACTTTATTATCATAGAGGCCGGGCACATATCGAAAGCGTACGCCATAGCCTACATGCCGCTGGTGGTTGCTGGTCTCCTCATGGCTTACCGAGGTAAGGTTGTGCTGGGCGCCGCTGTTACAGCTGTGGCGCTGTCCCTGCAAATAGGAAACAACCACTACCAAATTACTTACTACCTCATTTTTGTTGTGCTTGGGCTGGTGCTATCATGCTTTTTCTATATGCTCAAGCAAAAGCAGCTGAAGCAATTTATTGCTACCTCATGCGCGCTGGCGTTAGCGGCAGTATTTGCGGTAAGCGTTAATGCAGCTGGAATTTATGGCAACTACGAAATGGGGCAGGAGAGCATTCGCGGAAAATCTGAGCTTACGGCAGTAGGCGGCGATGCAGAGCAGCCCAAAAGCTCGGGGCTTGATAAAGATTACGCCTTTGCGTGGAGCTACGGAAAGGCAGAAACTTTCTCGCTGCTTATTCCGAATATTCATGGCGGGGCATCGGGCGGAGAGCTGGGCACCTCGTCTGAGGTGTATAAAGCGTACAAGGCAAGAGGCGCCCAGCTGGGGAAATCTATCCAGTCGTACACCTACTGGGGCGAGCAGCCGTTTACATCAGGGCCTGTTTACCTCGGCGCAATAGTATGCTTTTTGTTTATACTTGGCTTGCTTACCTATAAGCGCCCCATCAAGTGGTGGCTGCTCGGGTTAACAATATTTTCCATATTGCTATCGTGGGGAAAAAATTTTGAGTGGTTCAACGATTTTCTGTTCTACCACCTACCTTTGTACAGCAAGTTTCGTACCCCATCTATGGTGTTGGTCATTGCTCAGTTCACCGTGCCGTTGCTGGCGTTGCTCACGCTAAAAGATTTGTTCGACAAAAAAATTCCCCTGCCGGATTTAAAAAAAGGGTTGAAGTATGCGCTGGGCATAACCGGCGGTATTTGCTTGATTTTTGCCGTAATGCCAGGAGCATTTTTTGATTTTCGCTCATCGTACGATGCCACGTACAACATGCCGGACTGGTACTACACGGCCCTGCTTAGCGACAGGGAAAACCTGCTCCGCTCCGATGCGCTTCGCTCGCTGGTGTTTATTGTGCTGGCGGCAGGGGTGCTATACTACTTCATGAAGGGTACGCTCAAATCCGGCGTATATGCTACTGTGGCCATTGCTGCGCTTGCGCTCGTGGACTTGTGGCAGGTAGACAAGCGCTACCTCAACGATAGTAACTTTGTGCACCCCAAAAGCCAAAAGCAGCAATTTGCCAAGAGCAAAGCAGATGAGCTGATTTTGCAGGATACAAGCCTGTCGTACAGGGTGCTATCGTTAAGCAACCCGTTCAACGATTCTTTTGTTTCGTACTACCACAAATCCATTGGCGGGTATAATGCAGCCAAGCTGCGCCGCTACCAAGACCTGATAGAGCGCAGGATTACGCCCGAAATGCACCTGTTTACCTCGCAGGCAAGCAATGCGCGCAGCGCTGCCGAGATGGAGGCGCTCATGGGCAGCCTCACTACGCTCAACATGCTCAACATGCGCTACATTATTCACAGCAGTGACGCAGCGCCAATTCGCAACGATGCCGCCTACGGAAATGCGTGGTTTGTGGAAGATTTTCAAATAGCGGAAAATGCCGATGCCGAAATGGCGATGCTGAGTAAGATCGATCCGCGCAAAACAGCGGTTATCGACAAGCGGTTTGAGCAGCATTTGGCAGCCTACCAAAATCCACAGCCCGACGAAAATGCGGCTATCAGCATGACAAAGTACAAGCCCAACGCTGTTACCTACCAGTCGCGCTCCGATGCCGACCGGCTGGCAGTATTCTCGGAAGTTTACTACGCTCATGGGTGGAAAGCATACGTGGACGGCGAGCCTGCGCCGCACTTCCGCGCCAGCTGGATACTGCGCGGCATGGTAGTGCCGGCAGGAGAGCACACGGTAGAGTTTAAATTTTACCCCGATGGCTTCTACAACGCCATAAAAGTGGCACGGGTGTCATCCGCCGCGCTGCTGCTGGCGCTTGCGGGAGGAGTTGCGCTGGCGTTGCGCAGAAAAAAAACAGCCTCACATTTACCGGCCAAAAAGTAATGCAGAAGAAAAGGATATTCATAAGCAGCGTTCAATCGGAGTTTGCCGAAGAAAGAGCACAATTGTTCGATTATATTCGAGCTGATGCGCTTTTGGGGCAAATGTTCGAGCCTTTTGTTTTTGAGAAAACGCAGGCAAACAGCAAGACCGCTCAAAATGTATATCTTGAACAGGTGGAGCAGTGCGATATTTACATTGGCTTGCTTGGCAAAAAGTATGGAAGTGGAGCCAATAGCGGTGTTTCACCAGTCGAAACCGAATACAATCTGGCTGCCGAGCTTGCTAAAATCCGTCTGATTTACCTAAAAAAGACAGCCGAACGGGAAGAAAAAGAAGCTGCTTTCATCAAGCGGATAGAGCAGCAGGTAGTTCGAAAGTCATTTGAAGACTTTGCCGAGCTGAAAACCGAAGTGTATGCCTCGCTCATTCGCTACCTCGAAGAGGAAGAAATTATCCGTACAACCCCTTTCGATGCTACCTTCAACAGGCGCGCAACCCTTGAAGATGTTGACGCCGAAAAAGTAAGAAAATTTATACGGAAAGCAAAGATTAAAAGAAGCTTTCCGTTTGAGGAAAGCGCTGATTTTAGGGAAATTCTTTTGCACTTGGACTTGATCGACGGAGAGCGTGTAACGAATGCTGCCTTGCTGCTATTCGGCAAAAAACCGCAGCGGTTTATGGTTACTTCGTGCGTAAAATGCGCCCAATTTTACGGAAACAAAACCACGCGCCCAATTCCGTCGCTTCATATTTACGAAGGTGATTTGTTTGAGCTTATTGACAAAGCTGTTAGCTTCGTGATGTCGCGTATTGACGTAGCAGTGGGTGGAAGGGATAAAAGTCCCATTGCCGATGTTACGCCAGAGCTGCCATTATTTGCTGTAACCGAAGCCATTGTAAATGCTATTTGCCACCGCGACTACACGAGCAACGGCAGCGTGCAAGTGGAGCTGTATAACAATCGCCTTGAAGTAAGCAATCCGGGGCAGCTACCCTACGGGTTAACGCTGGAAATGCTTAAAAGCAAGCATAATTCGCGACCCGCAAACCCGCTGATTGCGCACCCTTTATACCTTTACGGCTCAATAGAGCAGATGGGTACCGGCACCGAAAAAATGGTAAATAGCTGCGTAGAGTTGGGCTTAAAAGCGCCCGAATTTGAAGATGGCTCTGATTTTACGGTAACTTTTTGGAGAAAAGAAACGGAGATGAACAGCGAAGAAGACACCAATAAAGACACCAATAAAGACACCAATAAAGACACCGATAAAGACACCAATAAAGACACCGATAAAGACACCAATAAATATGTGAAAAACATTGATAAAGAAGCTGTTAAAGACACCGATAATGACACCAATAAAGACACCGATAAAGACACCAGTAAAGACACCGATGAAGACACCGATAAAGACACCGATAAAGACACCAATGAAAAAATAACACCCATACAAATCAAAATACTGAGTGAGATTTTGGTTGACAAATCTATAACAATTCCTCAGCTGAGTAAGAAAATAGGAATAAATGTTAGAAACACAAAGAATAACGTTGCAAGGTTAAAAGAGATGAACTTACTTGAAAGAGAGGGTAATAATAAATCGGGGGTTTGGAAAATAGCAGGAACCTAACGGGTCAAGCAAAACGT